>JBCDKH010000210.1 GCA_038746835.1 Planctomycetota bacterium
CACGCGGTTTTTTACCCCATGGGTCTTGATATCCCGCGTGTGGTTGCGCTACCCGACGCCGCGGTGCGTCGCCCCCAACAACAAAACGTCCGGGGGCACCTTCCCGCACAACCCTCGGCTTCGAATTGGAAACGTGGTGTTTTCACGTCGGGACCCGGAGTGTCCCGTCGCGAAAATCGCGAGGGTTCGTTGAAAACTTGATGCCTCTGCGTCCGGACCCGGGGCGACGCTGCGCTCTGCCCGTCGGCTTCGTTGCTTGACGCAGAGCGTCAAGCAGCGTCGAGGAGCAGACCTTCGCGTCCGCCCCAGCGGAGGCGTCGGTAGGCGCAGATCGTGACGTCACCCGTGCCCAGCAACGGTCGCAGGGCATCCGCACCGGCGTCGGCATGCGCGACAAGGAGGCGGACCTTGACGGGCACGTGCTCGTTCAGACGGAACTGGCCCAGTGCCATCGCGAGCAGTTGGCGATTCTGGGAGACCCACGCCATCGCCTCGCCGACCTTGGCCAGGTCGGACAGGCCCGGCTGGGCGGCGGCGACGAGCATCAGGCCGCCGTCGTTGGCGACGGCCAGGCGCGCGTTCGGCAACATCGGCGGCGTCACCGGCGTCGCGGCGAGCGACCGGTCTCGTGCGATCGCCAAATCCGTCACGTTCGCACCCGACGGGAAGTCGATGACGTCTTCCTCGTCGCTGGTCGCCGTGGGCTCGACCGGTGCCTCGACGGCCGGAGCGACCGGCTCGGGCGTTGGCATCGGCTGGGCGATCGACGGGATGTTGTGGATCGGCGTGACCTCGTGCGCGGTCGGGATCGAAGCGGGCTCTTCCTGGACGGGCGGGGCGATGCGCATCGGCGTGGGGCGAGGGTCGGACGGAGTCGATTCGGAAGCGGCAGACGTGCCCTGGAGCGTTGCGACCAGGGCGTCGAAGGCCGGGCCGGCTTCGGCGGCGGTTTGCCAGCGGCCGTGCCAGACCTCGTGGGCGTGCCACGGCGTGTCGTCGGAGTCGCCTTCAGACGACGGGCCTTCGACCTCGACGTCCAGCTCCAAAAACTGCCGGCAGACGCCCAGCAGCTTTCGCGCCGCACGCTCGGCCTCGGCCGGGTGGGCGGCATCAGGAATGGCCAGCGACACGCGCGGCTGGTGGTCGCACAGTCCCGGACGATCGCACAGCCCTTTGAGCGTGCGATACCCGCCGACGACCGACTCGTGATCGCTGCCGGCGACGAGCGTCCAGCGGGATGCCAGCTTCAACAACCGACGACTTTGCGGCAAACGCGGATCGGGCAGGGCGACAACCCACGCGTCGACGTCGCAGGCGACCTCGGCCAGAATCGTCTCGACGTCGCCGTCTTCGGTGGCGACTTCCGTCACGTTGGTGTCGCCGTCGACGACAACGATCGACAGGGCGTTGCCTTCAATGAACGCGAGACCCACGCGATCGACGTCGGGCCCGAGCAGCGTCGCGGCAACAGCGGCGGCGCGGCGTTGCAGGGACGCGTCGACACCCGTGCCGAGCACGGCGACGAAGTCTTCGCCGGTGTCGCGGGTGGGCGCAGGCTCGGGCTCGCGCAGGTCGCTCAGGAAGAGGTGACTGATCGCGCTGAGCGGCCGCTCGTCGCTGCCGTTGTTGTGGGGCCGGTGAGAGCGGCCGTTGTGGTCGTGGCGATCATCCATGATCTTCCTCGAAGGGTGTTCAGGCGGCGGCGAGGCTCGGCAGGTCTTGCCGGGCGGTCGGGTGCTTCGGACTGGGCAGGTGCGTGGTGGCCGGGACGTGCAGGACGTTGTTGAACTCGCCGAAGTCGTTCTGTTCGATCTCGCGATTGGCCGGGTCGTTGGTCCATCGGCCGTCGACGACGTAGCGGTAGCGATACCGGCCGGCGGCGATCGGGAACTCGCCTGTCCAGGTTTCGGCCTCGGCGTCGTAGGTCATGCGGCCGTCGTGGCTGTTCCAGTCGTTGAAGTCGCCCGCGACGGCGACGCTGCGTGCACCGGCGAACGAAGCGACGAAGCGTGCCTGTCCGCTGGCGTAGGTGACGCCGCAGGCTTCGAGCGACATGTCAGACTCGCCGACGCCGCTGCCGGGAATGCGTGCCGCCGGCTTGCCGAAGGTCTTGGCAGAGAACTGCGAGAGCTGACGTGCCCGGCGGACCAGCTCGGCCGGCCGGCTGAGCGACTCGCCCTCACCCATCGCCATCGCCAGCGGCGACTGGCCCATCAGCTCGCGGGCGAGGTCGACGAAGTCTTTGTAGCCCTTGCTGCCCGGGTCGTACTCGGTGATGGGCTGGCCGAAGCTAGCGGCTTCCTTCAGCTTGGCGTTGAAGTTGACGCACGACCGCATGAGCACGTCGCTGAATCGCCCCCGCAGCTCGGCCAGCACTTCGCGGGCAAGCTTGGTGCGTGTGTCGAAGAGCGTCGGCAGGACGCGGATGGTCGTCTCCTTGCCGAGGCGATCCTTGAGTTCCTCGAGCGTCTCGAGCATGCGAGCCAGGCCGTGCAGGCTGAAGTAGCCGGTCTCGACGGGGATGATTGCTTCGTCGCAGGCGACGAGCGCGTTGAACGTCAGCAGACCGACGCCGGGCGGGCAGTCGAGGATGCACCACTCGTAGCGATCATCGACGGTGGCCAGGACGTTTTCGAGGCGTCGCTCCCGGCCGAGCTTGCCGGCGAAGAGCTGCTCGAACCCGGCGAGCTTCAGGTTGCTCGGGGCCAGGTCGAAGTTCTCGGCGATCTGCCAGACGACTTCGCTGACGGCAACGGGCGACTCCGGCTCGGCCGTGAGGCAGTCGAACAGCGTCCGCTGCACCCTTTCGTCCGGCACGGCCAGGCCCGTCGCACAGTGGCCCTGCGGGTCCATGTCGGCCAGGAGCGTCTTGTGGCCCAGGCGTGCGAGGCACGCGGCAAGATTGATGGCCGTGGTCGTCTTACCGCAGCCGCCTTTTTGGTTGATGATCGCGATCGTCCGCATGGTCCGAGTCGTCGGTGGAGGTCCGAGAAGGAAGGGTCGTTGCGTCCGGTATCGTCGCGATCACCGCGACACCACCCGCCAGCCGGGCCACTGGGGTTGCTATCGGACGTTGAGCGACAGCTTCTCCAGCTTCACGCCTTGGGATTGGCCCGCACTCCGTCATCCCGAGCGCAGCCGAGGGACCTCGCAGCGGGTCTGTGACGACAACCAGTCGAGGTCCTTCGACTCGCTGCGCTCGCTCAGGATGACGGTTGTCACGCTGCCAGACGCAGCGGTTGGACGGGCTGGTCGTGGCCTGTCGGGCGGTACTCCTCGACCACGCGACCCAGCGCCGAACGCACGTCGGCCGGGCGATCGTCCAGGTGCGGCCTCAGCTGACGAACGGGATCGGCGGCGGCACCGGTCGGCTCGGGCAGCAGCCAGATGCAGATTTTCGGGTGCCGCGTCGCACGCGTCGGATGCCGTGCGTCTGCCAGCTCCTCTTCGAGCTTCTCGCCCGCACCGACGCCGGTGAACCGGATGGCGATGTCTTTGCCCGGCTCCAGGCCACGCCGGCGGATGAGGGCGTTGGCGAGGTCGAGGATGCGGACCTGCTCGCCCATTTCCAGCACGAAGATCTCACCGCCTTCCGCCGTCGCCCCGGCCTGCAGGACCAGACCAGCCGCTTCGGGGATCGTCATCAGGAACCGCCGCATTTCCGGATGCGTCACCGTCACCGGCCCGCCTTCGTCGATCTGCTTTTCGAAGATCGGGACGACGCTCCCGCTGGAGCCCAGGACGTTGCCGAACCGCACGCAGCAGAACCGCGTGTTGGCCGCGTCTTTGGCGATGCCGGCGATGACCTGTTCGGCCGCGCGTTTGGTCGCGCCCATGACACTCGACGGATTGACGGCTTTGTCCGTCGAGATGAAGACGAACGTCCCGACGCCGAGCCGCGCCGCCGCGTGGGCGACGTGGTGCGTGCCGAGCACGTTGACCTTGACGGCCTCGCCGGGATTGTCCTCCATCAGACCCACGTGCTTGTGGGCCGCGGCGTGGAAGAGCACGTGCGGCCGCTCCTGGGCCAGCACGTCGCTGATGCGTCGCTCGTCGCACACGTCGGCGATGGCGGCTCGCAGGTCGAGTCCGAGCCACCGGGCGGAGAGCTCGCGCCTGATCGTGAAGAGCCCGAACTCGCTCTGGTCGAGGATGACCAGCCGCCGCGGGCAGAACCGGGCGATCTGCCGGCACAATTCGCTGCCGATGCTGCCGCCCGCACCGGTCACGAGGACCCGGCGTCCGCCGAGCAGCCGCTGGGCTTCAGGCGTGTCGAGCTTGATCGGCGGGCGATCGAGCAGGTGCGCCAGATCGCCTGGCGCATCGGCGTCGGGCTCACGAGGACGACGCAACCAGCCCGTGAGCGACGGCACAAGAGCGTTATCGGCCGCTGCGTTTGACGGGCGTGAGCCGCCCCCGTCATCCCGAGCGCAGCCGAGGGACCTCGTCTGCTTCTGCACGTTCGACCAATCGAGGTCCTTCGACTCGCTGCGCTCGCTCAGGATGACGGAATTGCGCCTCGGAAGCATGGCACAGCATGGGGACAGGGCTTACGTTGTCCACAAGATGATCTGTCCGTTTTGCGGTGCCACCAAGGACCAGCTCAAGGTCATCGACTCGCGCAGTGCCGATGCCGGCGAGGCGATTCGTCGCCGGCGCGAGTGCCTGCGGTGCGACAAGCGGTTCACCACGTACGAACGCATCGAGCTGGCCGTGAAGCTCACCGTCGTGAAACGCGACGGCCGGCGAAGCCCCTGGGACAGGCAGAAGATCGTCAATGGGCTGGAGCGTGCCTGCTACAAGCGGGCCGTCCCCGAAGCGGCGCTGGCGAAGCTGGCGGACGACGTCGAGGACGAAGCCCAGCGGGTCTTCGAAAAGGAAGTCCCCAGCGACTGGGTGGGCCGGCAGGTCATGCAGCGGCTACGCGAGCTGGACGAAGTCGCGTACGTGCGGTTTGCCAGCGTCTATCACCGGTTCAAAACGGTCGACGAGCTGCTGGGTGAGGTTCGCGACGTCATGGAACGCGACGGGAACGATCCGCAGCAGGCTTCGCTGTTCGATCAGCGACGACGCAAGTGACTTTTGGAAAGACGGTTCGCGCGTCCGTTCGCTCCGGGGGATCGCTTCGCTCACCCCACGGCTTCGAGACCAGAGAAGTGACAGAAGGACGCGACACGCGTTGCGTCGATTCCGAGAGGCTGAGTCACTTCAGTGACTCTGTCTGGGATCGAACACCAGACTCATGCAGCTGCTGCGATCGGCGCGATCCAGTGCTTCAGGAGCGAGCGGGCTGCGCGGGCGTAGGCGTGACGACGCGCGTCGTTGAACGCGACGACCAGCGCCGCTGCGTGCGCGATGCGGACGTCGGCGTACGCGGCTGCGTCGAAGAACGGGCTCGCCTCGGAGTAGGCGTCGAGTGCCGATTGGGCGAGCTCCGTCGGGGCAGTGATGCGGACCATCGTCTCGAAGACGGCGTGGTCGCGGCCGGGATCGCCGATGTGGGCGCTCTCCCAATCAACTGCTGCCACCAGCCTGCCGCCGCGGCGGATGCACTGAGCGGCGTGGAAGTCGCCGTGGCAGAAGCCGAGTCGGCCGACGGGCGTGTCGTGGTCGAGCGATTCGAGTGCCGCGGAAAGGGCGTCGTCGCGATACAGGTCGCCAGCCAGCCCACGCCGAATCTGGTCCTGCTGCCACGAGACCAGCGGCGTCATTGCGGCAGAATCGTCGTCGACGGGCGTCGCATGGATCTTCGCCAAAAGCCGGCCCATCTGGCCGTAGAGACGGCGTCGGCTGGTCGGGCTCAGGCCCGAACTGTCGGCCGCGGTACGCCGGCCAAGGTCATCGCAGACGAACCAGGCCCGGCCAAAGTGTCCGCTCGCCGACTCGCCGCAGTGGATCCGCGGAGCCGGCAGACCGGCGGCGGCCAGGCGGCGATACGCGTCGGGCTCGCGGGCGACGGACTCGTCAGACCGGGCCGTACGGCGACTGCGGGAGCGTCGCTTCGGGGCCATTTTGATGATCCGCCGGGCTCCGTCGGCCATGCGCAAG
>JBCDKH010000211.1 GCA_038746835.1 Planctomycetota bacterium
AACCGCCCGCTCAAGTCGCTCACCGACATGATCAAGGGCAAGCAGGGCCGGTTCCGCGAGAACCTGCTCGGCAAGCGCGTCGACTACTCCGCCCGCTCGGTCATCGTCGTTGGCCCAGAGCTCAAGC
This sequence comes from Planctomycetota bacterium, assembly GCA_038746835.1. NCBI lineage: Bacteria > Pseudomonadati > Planctomycetota > Planctomycetota bacterium. The sequence goes on from JBCDKH010000211.1 coordinate 128, forward strand.
TCAACCAGTGCGGCCTTCCCAAGAAGATCGCGCTCGAGCTCTTCCAGCCGTTCATCATCCGCCGGCTCAAGGAGCTGGGCCTAGCCGACACGATTAAGTCGGCCAAGCGCATGCTCGAGCGTCGCGACCCGGAAGTCTGGGACGTCCTCGAAGAGGTCATCTACCAGCACCCGGTTCTCCTGAACCGTGCCCCGACGCTGCACCGCATGGGCATCCAGGCCTTCGAGCCGGTGCTGGTCGAAGGCAACGCGCTCAAGATTCACCCGCTGGTCTGCAAGGGCTTCAACGCCGACTTCGACGGCGACCAGATGGCGGTCCACCTGCCGCTCTCCGTCGAAGCTCAGGCCGAGGCGCAGGTGCTGATGCTGTCGCCGAACAACATCTTCAGTCCAGCCAACGGTTCGCCGATCATCACGCCTTCGCAGGACATCGTCCTGGGCGTCTTCTACATCACGTCCGAGCGCGAGGGTGACCTCGGCGAGTTCAAGACCTTCGGCAGCCCGACCGAGGCGATGCTCGCCTTCGACCAGGGCACCATCCGCATGAACAGCCGGATTCACGTCCGCATCCCGGATCGTGACACCGTCATCACGGACCAGAAGGACACCACCGGCAAGTCGCTCCAGGAGGTCGCCTTCAAGCACTCCGAAGAGCAGCGGAAGCGCATCGACGCGAAGTACAAGGTCATCGAGCAGATGCCCGAGGGCTACACCGGCCGGACCATCCTGACCACGGTCGGGCGTATCCTGTTCAACGATATCCTCGAACCCGAGATGCCGTTCTACAACTTCGCGCTCACCAGCAAGGGTGCCAGCCGCGTCATCGCCGACACCTACGCCAAGCTCGGCCGACCGGCGACGATCAACCTGCTCGACCGTCTCAAGGCGATCGGCTTCAAGCGGTCGACGCTGGCCGGTCTGTCGTTCGGCATCACGGACATCCGTGCTCCTGAGTCCAAGCAGAAGATTCTCGACGAAGGCCAGAAGAAGGCCGACAAGATCGAGAAGAACTACCGCTTCGGAGCGATCACCGAAGACGAGCGCTACGCCCAGCTCATCGAAGTCTGGGGCCACGCCCGTAAGGAAGTCACCGAGGACCTCATGGAAGGCCTCTACGCCGACTACCGCCTACCCGACGGCACGCCGGCCCACGATGGCGACAAGAACGCGCTGCGGTACCTCAACCCGATCGCGCTCATGTCGGTCTCCGGGGCCCGCGGCAGCGTCGACCAGATGCGTCAGCTCGGCGGCATGCGTGGCCTGATGGCCAAGCCGAGCGGCGAGATCATCGAGACGCCGATCAAGTCCAACTTCCGCGAAGGCTTGTCGGTGCTGGAGTACTTCAGCTCCACGCACGGTGCCCGCAAGGGTCTGGCCGACACCGCGCTTAAGACGGCCGACTCGGGTTACCTCACCCGCAAGCTCTGCGACGTCGCACAGAACGTCGTCGTCAACGGGCTCGACTGCGGCACGCTCAACGGCGTCACGAAGCAGACGATCTACAAGGGCGAGACCGTCGAAGTGCCGCTTCGCGACTCGATCCTGGGCCGTGTCTCGCGAGACAAGGTCGTCGATCCGCGCGACACCAAGCGTGTCATCGTTAAGGAGAACGAGGTCATCACCAGCGACATTGCGACCGACCTCGAAGACACCGGCATCGACAGCGTTCGCGTCCGCTCGCCGCTCACGTGCAACAACACGACCGGCGTGTGTGCGATGTGCTACGGCGTGGACATGAGCTCGGGCCAGCTCGTCGAAGAGGGCCTGGCGGCTGGCATCATCGCGGCTCAGTCGATCGGCGAGCCGGGCACGCAGCTGACCATGCGGACGTTCCACACGGGCGGCGTCGCCCTGGGCAGCCTCACCGAGCGCGACATCGCCAGCGGCGTCGCGGGTGTGGCCCGCTACCACGGTCTCAATGCCGTCGAGTCGAAGGACCCTGACGGCAACAAGGTGTTGGTCGTCCTCAAGCGCAACGGCGAAGTCGGCATCGAAGACAGCAAGGGCAACGAGCTCGAGCGTCACAAGGTGCCCTACGGGGCGTACATCCGCGTCAAGGACGGCCAGAAGATCAAGGCCCGCGACATCGTCGCCGAGTTCGACCCGCACATCACGCCGATCCTCGCTGAGAAGTCGGGCGTCGTGAAGTACGAGGACATCGAGATCGGCGAGACCGTCCGCGTCGACCAGGAGCGCGGCAGCGGTGACAAGAAGCTCATCGTCGTCGAGCACAAGGGCGAGCGCCACCCGCGCATCACCATCACGGACGAGGACGGCCAGATCCTCGACTTCAGCTACCTGCCGGCCCGTGCCCGAATCGAAGTCACCGACGGCCAGAAGATCCCCGCCGGTTACATGCTCGCTCGTCAGCCGCGTGAGGCGTCGGGCACGATGGACATCACCGGCGGTCTGCCGCGTGTCACGGAGCTGTTCGAGGCCCGCAAGCCCAAGGAGCCGACGGTCCTGTCCGAGATTTCGGGCATCGTCGAAATCCAGCAGGGCCGGCGCAAGGGCAAGGTGACGATCGTCGTCAAGAACGAGACTGGCATGGAGCGCGAGCACCACGTGCCGCAGGGCACCGACGTGCTCGTCCACGCCGGCGACTCGGTCGAGGCGGGCGATCCGCTCATCCGCGGCAGCGTCATCCCGCACGACATCCTCACCATCAAGGGCGAGGAAGCGCTTCACCACTACCTGCTGACGGAAGTCCAGAACGTCTACCGCAGTCAGGGCGTGCCGATCAACGACAAGCACGTCGAGGTCATCCTCGCTCAGATGCTGCGGAAGGTGAAGGTCGAGGACCACGGCGACACGCCGTTCCTGCCGGGTGAAGTCGCCGATCGCGGCCGATTCCAGGTGGCCAACAACGAGGTCATGAAGCAGGTCGTCGTCACCGACGCGGGCGGCACGCCGTACCGCGCCGGCGAGCTGGTCGACAAGGCCGAGTGGAAGGAAGCCAGCGAGACCGCCGAGGCCGAGGGCAAGGAGCCCGGCAAGGCCCGCCGTGGCAAGCCGGCTCGTGCCCGCACGCTGCTCTTGGGCATCACCAAGGCGTCGCTGTCGAGCGAGAGCTTCATCAGCGCCGCCAGCTTCCAGGAGACGACCAAGGTCCTGACCGAGGCCGCCATGGCCGGCATGCAGGACAAGCTCCTTGGCCTCAAGGAGAACGTCATCCTGGGTCACCTCATCCCGGCCGGCACGGGCTACTCGGCCCACCAGCAGCTGCAGGTCAAGCACCTCGTCGAGCCCGAGCCCGACGACGGCCTGCACTACGAGCCGCGTCCGGAGACACCCAGCCGTCTGCCGAGCACCGAGCGGATCAGCTCGTTCGCCCAGCGCGAGGCCGTCCCGCAGGCCGGCTCGTGATCGGCTGAACTGACGTCAAACACACCGCGGCCGCGACTTTCGAGTCGCGGCCGCTCTTCATGGACGAGGCGGCTCCAGGGTGACGTGCATGAAAGCGACGATCACGACACAACTTCGACGCGGCCTCGTCGTCACCGCGATCGTCGCTGCGAGTCTTGCGACGCTGTTGCTCGCCTTGACGTTCCTTCAGCGGCTCGATTGGCGACTGGACCTGTTGAGCCATCTTCGGCTGCACCTCATCGCTTCGCTCGTCGTCGCGGCCGTCGCCTTGTCTGCGATGCGTCGATTGCGTGTTGGCATCGCGGCCGCGTCCGTCGCCCTTGCAGTTCTTATCGCTGACACAGCCGTCGTCCCAGGCGGTCCGGAACGGGTCGATGCGTCGCCCGACTTGGTCGTTGTCCACGCGAACACGGGGAATCACCAGCTCGATCGCGACGCATTCGACGCTTGGTTTGCAACGGTCCGCGCCGACGTCGTCCTGCTTCAGGAGGTCACGCCGCACACGCTCGAGCACCTCGAGTCGCGATGGCCCGAGTACACGGTCCTGGCGGCGGAGCCCCGGTGGGACACGCGAGGCGTTGCCGTCCTGGTGAAGGCGAAGAGATCTGCCGAGGCCGACCTGCTGCATCCGCTGCCCGACAAGGACCGGCCGATCGCTGTGGTGACTCTGGACGTCGCGGGCACGACGACGTCGATCCTGCACTTCAGCACGACTAGGCCTCTGCCGCGCGACAACTTCGAATGGCAGGCCGAGGCCTTCGAGTTCGCGGCTCAATGGGCCAACGAGGAACGGTCCGAGGGCCGCGTGCCGCTGCTCGTCGGCGACTTCAACCAAACGCCCCGCGGCTGGCAGCTGCGCGATTTGTGCCGAGAGACGGGCCTCTCGCCGATGATGCTGCGTAGCTGGCGTTGGCCTCTGCCGCGCGTCGCCGGACTGGCAGTCAACGGCTTTCTCGTGCCCGACGAACTGCTCGTCATCGATAAAAGCGCCGGCCCGTACCTCGGCGGCGATCACTGGCCCGTGATCGCGTCGTTCGCTGCCGACGGGCAACTAAACCTTGAGGTAGAGCTTTCGACGGTCCATCCAGAAGAGCACGAGCCACCAGAGCGTCATGTAGATGACCGGCCAGGCGAGGCTGCCGACGACACGTGAGGTGGTCCAGCGTTCTGTCCAGGCGATGAGGCCGCTGGCAAGGTTGGCGGTGTCACCTGCAGGCGTGTGAATCGACCAGCGGGCGATGATGCACTTGAAGAGCATCTCGCTGCCGAGGTAGAGGGCGATCGCGTTGAGGCCGAACACGCGGAGCAGGAAGAGCGTCGTCCACCTCTTGACGTCGCAGATCCACCAGAGTGGCGAGAGCACGATCATGCCGATGCCGGCACTCAGCAGGCAGTACGGCACGCTGAAGAACCACTTGCTCGACGGCACCGTGAACCGCCCGACCCATCCGGTGCCCGACGCGTCGTAGCCGCCTGAAAGCAACAGGGCAAGCAGCACCAGGGCGACTCCGCCGCCGAGGACGAGCAGCAGCTTGCGTGCGACGCCTTGCGACCCGACGAGCACGAGACTCGACCACCCGCCGAAGACAGCGATCGCCGCCGCTGGCAGAGCTTGCTGGAAGCCGCCGAACCAGCCGAAGCCACCGAGTCGGTCGTCCCTCAAGACATCGCCAGTGCCTTCATCCGGTCCAAACAAGGTGTCAGATGTCCACCCAACAAGCCTGTCGAACCAGATTGCCGGAGCGTTCAGCGCCTCCTTGACACCTTGATAGTGCTGCCAAGTCGCGGTGCCCGTCGGCGCGCCCTCGGCCGCACGTGCTGCGCCCAACTCTGCGACCGAGTCGTACGGCACGAGCGTCATCACGCCCCATTTCGCCAGCAGAATCGTGGACACGATGCCGACCTGCCACCAACGCGGCAGCAGGAAGACGCCGACGCACACGACGTATGCCGCCGCGATGAGTTGAAGGATGTTCCAACTCAGCAGATCGCCCCAGACCAGCGGCCGCGTGTACGCCGCTGAGGCAACCGTCAGCAGAACGCCCAGCATGTAGAGCACGACGCCGCGCTTCAGTGCGATGAGCAGTGTCCGCCACCATTTGCGGTCACGACCTCGGCCGAACTTCATCGACAATGGCACGCTCGCCCCGGCCGCGAAGAGGAAGAGCGGAAAAACGATGTCTGCCGCCGTGACGCCCTGGGCCGGCTCGTTCCACGGGATGTGAAACCACTGTCGGTGGACCGCGTCGAGCGTGGGATTGTCGAACAGGTTCGGGTGAAACGTGTGGTTCACCCACACCATCAACGCGATCGTCCCGCCGCGCAGCGCGTCGAGCGAAAGAAGCCGCGTCGCACTGCCGGCTGTCGTGTCGAGTGCCGTGCTTTTGATCGAAGACGCCACACCGCAGCATCGCCGATGTGGCGAAAATGCTCAACCTCGACGCGACTTGAAGGCGTTGATGAGCTGGTTGGTGCTTGCGTCGTGGGTGCCGACTTCGCCGGTGCCTTCCAGCTCGGGCA
>JBCDKH010000212.1 GCA_038746835.1 Planctomycetota bacterium
GAGCGTGTGGACGCCGGCCGAGGGGACGTTGACGGTGAGGCGGCGGCCGAGCGGTGTGGTGCCGTCGGTCCATTCGAGAACGTTGCGGTTGTTGCTGTAGAAGCCGAACAGCCCGTCGAGCGTCTCGGCCTGACCGTTCAGACCGACATGGACGGAGTCGTTCGCACCGCCGTCGCCGGTCATGCGGACCCACACGTAGTAGATGCCGCGGTTCTGGAAGTTGATGTCATAGTCGAGCTTCGGCCCGGTGAGGGCGGTGCCCGTGTTGGAGTCGATGTCAGGCAGCGCCTGCACGAGCGTACCGCCGACAGCTGCGGTGTCGGCCACGTCAACCCACGCGACGCCATTGCCGGCCGTGGTGCGACGCGAGGCGTCCGCTGCCTCGATCGTGACGACGCCGTCGACCTCTTCGAACGCCGGGCCGGTCTGCGTCGGGGCGACGGTGTTGGTCGTCTGGACGGGCTGACTTTCTGCACCGTCGTCGTCCCTCGCGACGGCAGAATAGGTGTACGTGCCCGGTGCGAGGTCGCTGATGCCGACCTGCAGCGACCAGCCATTGCTGCCGTTCGAATCGGTGCCGAGCAACGCGCCCTGACCATCGAAGAACGAGACGCTGGCGACGGTGCCGTCGACGTCATTCACGCCCGTCGCCGTCAGCGTGATGAAGCCGTCAGTCGCCTGGACCGGATCGGGCGAGTCGAGCAGCGACGCGATCGTCGGCGCGACGTTGGGCGGTGGTGGCGGAGGCGGGTTGGCGACGTTCGGGTCGAAGTTGATCGAGCGAGCGACGCGGATGTCGTCGACCTTCACGCCGTCTTCGCGCATCCAGACGTTGAGCGTGTGCACGCCGGGCGACGGGACGTCGACGGTGATGCGTCGGCTGAGCGAGTTGGTGCCGTTGGTCCAGCGGAAGACGTTGTCGTCGCCCGAGCTGAGCCCGAAGCCGCCGAGTGTGGAGGCCTGTCCGTTGAGGCCGACGTGGATGGAGTCATTCGCCCCGCCGTCGCCCGTCATGCGGACCCAGACGTAGTAGGTACCGCTGTTCTGGAAGTTGATGTCGTAGTCGAGCCGCGGGCCCGTGAGATCGTCGCGCGTGTTGACGCCCGAGCCGAAAACGGTCATGAACTGCGAATTGATCGCGTCCAGATTGTTGACCGTCACCCAATTCCCGTCGGGCGTTGTCGCGGCTTCGGTAAACTCCGCGGCCTCGATCGTGACGAGGCCGTCGACTTCCTCAAAGGCCTCGATAGGCGGGGCGTCGCCATCGAGGCTGTACTTCCAGACGGCGGCAGGCGTGTCGAAGTCGTCGACGATGAAGGTGCCGTTGCCGGAATCGACGAGTTGCAAAGCCGCCAGCGTTCCGCCTGCGAACACATGATCGCCGGCTCCATCAAGGGCCAGGGCTGTCGCGTAACCGATGCTGGCTTCGGGTGTGCCGAACTCGAGCTGTTGTCCGACCAGCAATGTGGCTGCCGTGCCGAGCCCAAGCCCGCTCGGCGTCAAGTCATCAGCGACGAGCAGCCTGCTGACCCGCCCTCCGCTCGAACCACCGTTGATCAGGGGCGTTTCCGTGAACTCACCTCTGATCGAAGTCAGAATGGCGGCTCCGCCGGACTCTGGGAAGCGGACATCGTCGATGCCGACTCGGATGCCGTCGAAATCAAGATTACCGAGGAACGCAACCCTTTCGCCTTCCGATGTCAGAAGGTTGACGTCACCATCGAACTCGACATTTTGGGCGAGATATCGACCATCGGGATGACTGTGGAACCCGCCGTACCGATTCTCCCCGACATCGGACGGCTGCATCGTGTCGACGGCGACCGTTGCGAGACTGGCATCCAACTCAAGGACAGCGGGCAAGACGCCGCGCGACACCGAATCAATGGTGACGCCGCGGGCGTAGCTCAGGAGCAGGCCGCCGCTGTCGAGGATGCCGACTCCTCGAAAGCCGTTGGTGGAGATGTCTGTCGCCTCAGTGGCGTTGACGATGCCGCCACCGACGCCCGAGCCGGACGCGTTGAAGCGAGCGACTTCCGCGAAGCCTCCGTCAGGACCTGTGGTGAACTGAACCACCGCGACGTTGCCGGCCGAGTCGACATCGAAGTCGACGCCATAATCGAAGCCACTTGGGAAGTCAGTCGGATCGAGATTGACCGGGACGCGGATCTGCGTGAAGGTCGGGTCGACGGCAAGGTTCGAGTCGAGTCGCGTGACAACGAACGCCGGCTCTGCCGAGAAGGCATCAAGCGTGCCGACGTAGAGCGTGTCGCCGCCGGGTGCCTGCTCCAGTTCAGTGAAGCCGGCCAGGGCCGGGAAGCTCGAAAGCGGTGCGATGCTCACGACGGAGCCGTCCGAAGTCAGTCGGGCGACGGTGCCCGCCGTGACCTGCGGAGGGACGAACGCCTGTGGCAGCGGGCCCATCTGCAGGTCGTCGCGCTCGGCCGAGCCGCCGATAGCGTAAATGTTGTCGCCCAGGACGATCAGCTCTTCGACGCTGTCGTAGGCCTCGGGGCCGATGTCGAACGTCGAGACGCCGTCGTCACCGAAGGTGGTGTCGGGCGTGATCATCGCCAGCAGGCGGCGGGTTTCGAGGGTTTCGACGGCGGCCCGGTGGAGACTGGTGGCGGGGTGGCGGGTCATGCAGTTTCTCGTGGTGGAACGGCGGCCCGGTGAGGGCAACCGCCCCACCGATACCGCTCGTGGATTTTCAGACTAACCGTCAAAGGCCTGGGGGTTCAAATAGGTATCGCCGATCTTGAATGCGGCAATGTGTCTGGCAGACGGACCCTGGTGCGGCAGTCTTGCCGGGCGGCATGGGCTTTCCTAGTGTGCGGGCCCGCGTCACTGGACGCGAAGACCCGTCGATCGGCGACGGGTTTGGCCTCGACCCTCGGCCGGACGGCGGTCCATCATATGGATCCGCATCAACGCCTAGCCGACGGGAGACAAACTGACTTCCAACAACCCGCCCCAAGGCACCCCACATGGCCATTCTGACCGACGACAAGAAGCAGATCATCGACAAGCACCAGCGGCAGGACAACGACACCGGCAGTGTCGAAGTCCAGGTCGCGATCCTGACCGCCAAGATCGCCGACCTCACCGAGCACCTCAAGGTCCACAAGAAGGACTATTCCAGCCGCCGCGGCCTGCTCAAGATGGTCGCCCGCCGGACCAATCTGCTCAAATACCTCCAGCGGATCGATCGGCCTCGCTATCTGGCGCTGATCCAGAGCCTTGGCCTCCGCAAGTAAACCTGAACCTCCCCACGGGCACGACGAACAGTCGTGCCCGTCGCTTTTGGGTCCGGTCCTCGGACTCATTTCCTACCCCCACCGTGGCCGTTCCGATGTTGGACGGCGTTGTGTCTGAAAACGTTTGTCAACCCCCGCGCCGCCCGGGATGCGTCTGGCGGCCAACGTGATGCAAGAAATTCGAGTCGAAAAGACCATCGCAGGTCGCACCCTGTCGATCGAGACCGGCACCGTCGCCCGCCAAGCCGCCGGCAGCGTGACCGTTCAATACGGCGACACCGTCGTCCTCGCCGCCGTCGCACGCGGTGCCCCACGCCCGGGCATTGACTTCTTCCCACTCCAGGTCGAGTACCGCGAACGCCGCAGCGCCGCCGGCAAGTTCCCCGGCGGCTTCATGAAGCGTGAAGGCCGGCCGAGCAACCGCGAAGTCCTCATCATGCGGATGGTCGACCGTCCGCTCCGGCCGCTCTTACCGGACGGCTTTAAGGACGAGCTTCAGATCCACCTCAATGTCTTGTCGTACGACGGCGTCAACGATCCCGACGTCATCGCCGGCATCGCCGCCTCGGCCGCGCTCGCCGTCAGCGACATCCCGTTCGACGGCCCGACCGCGCACGTCCGCTGTGGTCTGGTTCCGGACGAGAACGACGAGTTGCAACAGGTGCTCATGCCGACCATCGAGCAGCAGGCCGACAGTGACATCGACTTAGTGCTCGCCGGCACGAAGGACCTGCCGAACATGATCGAGGTCGGCGCGTTCGAGGTCGAGGAAGAGGAGGTCACCGACCTCATCGAGTTCGGCCACAAGGCGATCAAGGACATCTGCGGCCTGATCGACGAGTTAGCCGACAAGGTCGGTCGCAAAGAGAAGGTCGTCCTCGGCCCGAGCGACGTCGATGCGGACCTCGTCCAGAAGGTCCACGACATGGCCTTCGACAAGATCAAGGCGGCCAAGGGCGAGCCGGGCAAGCTCGACCGGGCCGACAAGATCAAGGCCATCCGCGACGAGGTCATGGACGCGCTCGCCCCCGAGCCGGAGCAAGACGCGCCCTACTTCCTCTATCAGGAGCGCACCAAACGCGGCATCGAGGTCGGCAACGCCTTCCGCAAGGTCGAGAAGAAGGCGACACGCGCCCTCGTCCTCGATGGCACCCGCCCCGACGGTCGCAAGGCCGACGAGATTCGCGACATCACCCACCAGGTCGGCGTCATCCCGCGCGTCCACGGCAGCAGCCTCTTCACCCGCGGCGAGACGCAGAGCCTCTGCACCGTCACTTTGGGCACGTCGGGCGACGACCAGATGGTCGACGGCCTGACCGAGGAGTACGCCCAGAAGTTCATGCTTCACTACAACTTCCCGCCCTACTCGGTCGGCGAAGTCCGTCGGCTGGGCGGCGTGAGCCGGCGTGAGCTGGGCCACGGGGCCCTGGCGGAGAAGGGCCTGCTCTCCGTTATGCCGGAGGTCGAGGACTTTCCGTACACCGTCCGCGTCATCAGTGACATCACCGAGTCGAACGGCTCATCGTCGATGGCGTCGGCCTGTGCCGGCTGCCTCGCGATGATGGATGCGGGCGTGCCGATCACCGACATGGTCGCCGGCATCAGCGTCGGTGTCATCAAGGACGGCGAAGGCTCCAAGGCCAAGTTCCACCTGCTCACCGACATCCTCGGCGAAGAGGACGGCTTTGGTGACATGGACTTCAAGGTCATCGGCACCGAGCACGGCATCACTGCCATCCAGCTCGATATCAAGATCGCGGGTCTCCCGATCAAGGTGATCAAGGACACCCTCAAGCGGGCCAAGGACGCACGCCTGGGCATCCTCAAGGGCATGAAGGAGACGATCGCCGAGCCGCGAGCCGACATCTCCAAGTACGCACCCAAGCTCATCAGCCTCAAGATCGACCCCGAGAAGATCGGCAAGGTCATCGGTCCATCCGGCAAGACGATCCGCAAGATTCAGGAGGAGACCGGTGCCCGCATCGACATCGACGACGACGGCACGGTGCAGTTCAGCGCCAGCACGCCGGGCGGCGCCGAGAAGGCACGCGACATCGTCGAGGCGATGACGCAGCAGGTCCAGGAAGGCCGCATCTACAAAGGCGAGATCGTCTCGATCAAGGACTTCGGTGCCTTCGTCGAGATCGCCCCCGAGACGGACGGCCTCCTGCACGTCAGCGAGATTTCCAACAACTACGTCGAGCGCGTCGGCGACCACCTCAAGGTCGGCGACGAGCTGGAGGTCAAGGTCATCCGCATTGACGAGCAGGGCCGCATCAAGCTCAGCCGCAAGGCCGTGCTCGAAGAGCGTGGCGAGAAGGACGACATCGGCGTGCCGCGCAAGCCCAAGGGCGAGAACGGCGGCGACGACGAAGGCGGCAGCCGACGTCGTGGCGGCCGACGTCGCGGCGGCTCCTCCAACGGCGACCGCGAGGAAGCCTCGGCCGAGAAGTCGTCCAGCGACGACCAGCCCCGCCGCCGCCGCCGTCGCGGTTCGGACGACGACTGATCTCGCTTCGACATCATCGACAACGCCTCACGAGCCCGGTTGCCTCCAACCGGGCTCGTTGTTCGTTCAGTCATCCTGAGTGAGCGCAGCGCGTCATACGGATTCTGTTTCGAGGATCCGCTTCGGGACGCGCTTGGAAACGCGCTTCGGGCTGCGAGCCCCGAGCGTGAGCGAGCGGGTCCCTGCGAAC
>JBCDKH010000213.1 GCA_038746835.1 Planctomycetota bacterium
CCCGCGATCAACACCTCCGCCTCGCGGAGCTTGTTGACGATCTCCTCAGCCGAGTACCTTCGCCGTGCCATGCCAGATCCTCCGTGATCCAAGCCACAGGCTACCAGTCTGGGAATGGATCACTTCTTGGGGGGCATGCCACGTGGAATCTGGGCCATTCACGCTTACGCCGCTTTCCACGCTTGCGTCACCTGTCACCGAACGAGCTGGAGATGCGGACGTCGTGCCGTACACAATTACCGGTGGTGTCGGTCTGGTGAGTCAAGAGGAGAAGCTGGGACGAACGATCGCTGGCAAGTCCATCAGCAACTACTACCGGCTTCGACGAGGCGATTTCGCGTTCAACAAGAGCTCAACGAAAGCACATCCAGAGGGCTATATCGCTCGACTTCACGACGACGTCGATGCTGCGGTGCCAAGCAGTATCTTCACGTGCTTCAGGTGTGTCTCGGAGGAAGCCGACGGCGAGTACCTCGACTGGTTGTTTCAGTCCAACCTGCACGGCCATTGGTTGCGAAAGTTCATAACAGTCGGTGCGCGAGCGCACGGCGCACTCAACGTCAATGACGACGATCTTTACGCACTTCCCGTTCCTTTACCACCTGGGAAGACAAGCCGAGCCGAGCAACGCAAGATCGCGGAGTGCTTGGCCTCGCTGGACGACTGGATCGCGGCTGAGACGGACGCCCTTGCGGCACTCCGCCGGCACAAGATCGGCCTGATGCAACAGCTCTTCCCCCGCCCCGGCGAAACCCGCCCGCGGCGGCGGTTTCCAGAGTTCCAGGACGCAAAAGAGTGGGAGCCGATACCGATTGACAAACTCGCGGATGTCACGTCGGGCGGCACCCCGTCGAAGAGCAATCCCGCGTATTGGGGCGGCACAATTCCTTGGGTCTCAGCCAAAGACATGAAGACCTTACGACTGACAGACAGCGCCGACCATGTCACTCAAGTCGCCGTAGATGACGGCGCCAAGCTGATGCCAGCAGGCACCCTGCTCATGCTTACGCGTGGTATGACGTTGATGAAGGACGTGCCGATTTGTTTGCTTCAGCGACCAATGACGTTCAACCAGGATGTCAAAGCCCTCTCGCCAAAGCCAGGCGTCATAGGCGAGTTTCTGGCGTTCCTCTTGAACGCCAGTAAGCCGAGTCTGCTGTCGCTCGTCGATATTGCAGGCCACGGAACCGGGCGGCTAAACACGGATGAAGTTAAGCAGCTCGAACTCGCCAAGCCGGAGCCTAGCGAGCAGCGTCGTATTGCCGGTTGCCTCATTGCTCTGGACGACTGCATTCCCGCCCGAGCCGACAGCCTTGCCGCCCTCTACCGCCACAAACAAGGTCTGATGCACCAGCTCTTTCCGCAACTGGACAACCGTGCAGGGGGTGTCCCGTGACAGACCCCATCAATGGGCTCCCCGCGCTCGCGACACACCTACGCGACAAGCTAGATCCGAACCGGCCGAAGCCCAAGAAGTTCATCCTGCTCTTCGCCTACAACGGTACAGGTAAGACTCGGCTCTCGGGCGCGTTCCGGGACATCGGCAAGAAGGTCGACGAGGACGGGCAGACGAGCGCCCGCAACACGCTCTACTTCAACGCCTTCACCGAAGACCTCTTCACCTGGGACAACGACCTCGCCCAAGACACCGACCGTGTGCTCAAGTTCAATAGCGACTCCTCGTTCTTCAACGGTATCCGCGAACTCGATATGGACACCCGGATCGGCCCGCTGCTGGAGCGGTACACCGACCTCCAGTTCTACATCGACTACGAGGGGCGGAAGAGCACCGTCACCGACGCCGATGGCAAAGAGCTGGAAGTGTCTGAGGGACCGCACATCCTCTTTTTCCGCGAACGCAACACCGATGGCGAACCGATCCCGCTGAAACCCTCCCGTGGCGAGGAAAACATCTTCGTCTGGTGCTTCTTCCTCGCAATCGTCCAGCTCGTACTGGACGGTGCAGAGGCGTACGACTGGGTGAAGTACACTTACATCGACGACCCGGCTCTCGTCGCTCGACGAGCACAACGCGATCGTCGTCGCCAATCACCTCGTGCAGCTGTATCGAGAAGCGGACGAAGTGGGCGTCGGAACGGTCATCTCGACGCACCACCAACTGTTCTACAACGTCTTGCACTACGAACTGAAGAACTACTTCGGCCGTCCACCCCAATTCGTGCTGACCCGTGATCGCGGCGCTGAGGTGTACTACCTGATCAAGCACGAGGGCGACACACCGAGCTTCCACCACGTGGCGGCGCTGGTTGAACTCGACAAGGTTGCCCGGGGCGGAACCATCCACACCTACCACTTCAACATGCTGCGGACGGTGTTGGAGAAGACGGCGCTCTTCCACGGCTACACCCACTTCGGCAAGTGCATCAAACGCGACGACGACGACGCGGATGGAATCCTTCATCAGCGATTCGTCGACCTGATGAGCCACGGCAAGTACTCGCTCTTCGAGCCGGATGAGATGGGCGAAGAGACACGCGGCTACTTCCGCAAGATCGTGCGCGACTTTCTCGAGCGCTACCCGTCCAACGCCGCTCTGTTTCCCGATGAGGCCATTCCCGAAGGTGATCCCACGCCATGACCAACGACGCTCAGAAGCAACTCGGCAAAGTCCTGTGGACCATCGCCGACGACCTGCGCGGCGCGATGAACGCGGACGACTTCCGCGACTACATGCTCGCGCTCCTCTTCCTGCGGTACCTCTCCGACAACTACGAGCAGGCGGCCAAGAGGGAGCTCGGCCGCGACTACCCCGACCCCGATACCATCGGCAACGGAGGCCGCACGCCGCTCTCGGTGTGGTACGACGAGAACGAGGGAGATGTCCCCGCCTTCGAGGCGCAGATGCGCAAGAAAGCGCACTATGTCATCGAGCCGGACCACCTCTGGACGAACATCGCCCACCTCGCCCGCACGCAGAGCGACGAGCTGCTGAACACGCTGCAGGCCGGGTTCAAGTACATCGAGAACGAGTCGTTCCAGAGCACGTTCGGAGGGCTGTTCTCGGAGATCAACCTCGCGTCGGAGAAGCTCGGCAAGACGTACACCCACCGGAACGAGAAGCTGTGCACGGTGGTGACCCGCATCGCCGAGGGGCTGGAGGAGTTCTCGACCGACGCGGACACACTCGGCGATGCGTACGAGTATCTGATCGGGCAGTTCGCCGCCGGATCCGGCAAGAAGGCCGGCGAGTTCTACACCCCCCAGCCGATCAGCTCGATCCTCTCCGCGATCGTAACGCTCGACAGCCAGGCCCCCGAGTCGGGCTGGCGGAAGAAGCTCGAAGCCGTCTACGACTTCGCGTGCGGCTCCGGCTCGCTGCTGCTGAACGTGCGGCGGTTCGTCGTCAAAGGTGACAAGGCGATTGGTGCCCCGGGAGACGGCACGGTCGGCATGACGTACGGGCAGGAGAAGAACGTCACGACCTACAACCTCGCGCGCATGAACATGCTGCTGCACGGCGTGAAGGACTCGGAGTTTCACATCCATCACGGCGACACGCTCGTGAACGACTGGGACATCTTGACCGATCCAAACCCGGCACGCCGGCCGAAGTTCGACGCGATTGTGGCGAACCCTCCCTTTAGCTACCGGTGGATGCCCAAGGAGGAGACGAGCAAGGACGTGCGGTTCAAGGATCACGGCGTTGCGCCCAAGTCCGCGGCAGACTTCGCATTCCTGCTCCACGGCCTGCACTACCTCAAGGACGACGGCGTGATGGCGATCATCCTGCCGCACGGGGTGCTGTTCCGCGGCGCAGCCGAGTCGAGGATCCGCCGGAAGCTGCTCGAGGATGGTCACATCGATACGGTGATCGGCTTGCCGGCGAACCTGTTCTATTCAACCGGGATCCCGGTGTGCATCCTCGTGCTCAAGAAGTGCAAGCGGAGCGATGATGTGCTGTTCATCAACGCCGAGAAAGAGTTCAAAAAGGGCAAGCGCCAGAACTCCCTATGTCCAACACACATCGAGCGAATCATCGCAACCTACCGCGAGCGCCCGGAAGATCCGATCGATCGCTACGCCCGGCGAGTCGAGATGAACGAGATCGAGGCGAATGATTTCAACCTCAACATCTCGCGGTATGTCAGCACGGCCGAGCCGGAAGAGCAGGTCGATCTCGCCGCAACGCACTCGACGTTGGTTGAGATCGATAAGAAGATCCTCACAGCGAAAGCCACGCACAACGGATTCCTCGAGGAGCTGGGTCTCGAGCCTCTCCCGTAAGTCACGCGAGAGAACCGGGCGACTGCTCGCTCGGGAAAGGAAAGTGATGATCGCTGCAGGCAAGACCATCCAGATCTACTGCCCTTCCGGCGATCCACGCGGCGTCCGCATCGCTGAGATCACAACCCGCATCGTTCAGGCTGTTGTGGTGCCGCGTGCCCGCCTCGACGAAGCCATCAAGCGAGAAGAACTCGGCGGCGCCGGCGTCTACTTTCTGTTCGGCGAGTCAGAGTCCGCCGGCCTCCCGGTTGCCTACATCGGCGAAGCCGAAGACTGCGGCGTCCGATTCAAGGACCATAACAAGAAGAAAGACTTCTGGAACATTGGCGTCGCCATTGTCTCGCGGACCGGGAGCTTCACCAAGGCTCATGCCAAGCTACTCGAGTGGATGGCGATTGAGAAGGCGAAGCTCGCCGGCCGGTACGACCTTGATAATGGTAACGCTGGTGGGAAGCCGAACGTCCCTGAGTGGATGGCGGCCGATATCGCTGAAATCTTTGAAACGCTCGACGTCCTTCTTGGAACGCTGGGGTACCCGATCTTTGAAGCATCGTCTCGGGATGCTTCCGGTACGGACCAGGTGTTCATGTGCCGTCGAGGCGGATCCGATGCACGCGGCGTCTACAACGAGGAGGGCTTTGTCGTCCTGAAGGGCTCGACCGCTCGCCAAGAGACTACGCCGTCATCACACGACACCGTGGGGCCAAAGCGTGAAGAAATGATCGGCAGCGGCCTACTCACGCGAACGCCTCAGGGGTACCGCTTTGAGCGAGATGTTGTCTTCAGTTCGCCCAGCGCCGCGGCGAGTCTCGTGACCGGAAGCAGCGCAAACGGCTGGATCGAGTGGCGAAACGCCCAAGGGCAGACTCTGGATGATGTCTATCGAAAGACATCAGAGGGCGAAGAGTAACGACGGTGCAGTCCCGCGAAAGAGTGCCGGCATCAAGAGGATCGCCGATTGGCCCAGTACTCACCCAAGAAGATCATTTGGAATATCTCCAAGCCGATACTCAAGCGGTACTTCGATGGCCGCGAGCTGCTGGCTGACTTTGACTGGGCCGAGTACGAGCAGGGCGACTCCAACCCGATCATCGAAGCGATAGAAGCTCTTCCGGTGGATGACAAAACGGCCGTCGACACCGATCTCTACACGGTGAACGAACTCGCGACCGATGGCGGCTCTAGGCTGATCAACGAGGAAGCCTCATTCTGGAAGAGGTCGTGGGCCGATGAGCTGGAGGCGATGGCCAACGACTGCGAGCGGCCATCCTCGCCATCGCCGAGAATCGCGACCTCGTCGAGACGGCGCTCGCATACAACGAGATCGACCGCGTCGCCGAGAGCAAGTGGCGACGCTGGAACGTCGGCAAACGACTTCAGGTCACCGATGATGGGCAGCACCGGGAGAAGCTGCAGCCCTCGTCGTGGCATCGAGATGACGCTTCATCTCCACCACCTCGTCGATGTAATTCCCGTA
The DNA here is from genome assembly GCA_038746835.1 of Planctomycetota bacterium. NCBI lineage: Bacteria > Pseudomonadati > Planctomycetota > Planctomycetota bacterium. The sequence goes on from JBCDKH010000213.1 coordinate 5,723, forward strand.
CACGTACTCCGCCGACAGCGTCGCCGCATCCGTCGACACATCCACATCGTACTCAGCGATGACCTGCCAGTTCGCCTGACCGCCGTACACGAACTCCGTGATCGTCCGCGTCGACGTCGACGGCGACACCGACGTGTCGTACACCGTCTCGTCAGAGCGGATCCGACGGTTGAACGCGTCGTACACGTACACCGCCTCGTGCTCCACACCGTCGGGTGACTCGCCC
>JBCDKH010000214.1 GCA_038746835.1 Planctomycetota bacterium
CGACGTTGCTGCCAGCGTCGAACGTGTCGAGAAAGACTGTTGCGGCAGATACTGATTTTGCGGACAGAGCGGCCGCGGTCAGGGCGACACAAGTCAAGAATGTGTTGCGGTGCATGGTTCCTCCTAAAGATGGGTCTCGGTTGTGGTGGACAGCTCTGCATCCTCAACGACCACCAACTCTGGCTCGACAACCCGCTCCTGCGGCTCGGCAGGGAGCCGGCCGTTCAGGCGGTCCATGAGCAGGTCGATGAGGCCGCGGCCGATGTCGCCGTGGTGTTTGTCGATGGTGACCACCGGCGGCGGAACGCCTTCGGAACGCTCGGGCGCCTGCGGCCATGAATTGTCGTAGCCAGCGATCAGGATGTCCCGACCGGGCTCGCGGCCGAGCATGCGGCACGCGGCGGCAACCTCGTACGCGATGCGGTCCGTCGTCGCGAGAATCGCGTCGATCTTGGGATCCGCCTTGAACGCGTCGAACAGATAACTCATCAGCAAACGACTGATGATCTCGAAGTTCTCAGCGGTGCTGCTGTTGTCGTGCTTCACCAGGTGCGGCGTCCGCATCGTCGGCAACGGCTCAACTACCGCGTCGCGGCACGCTTTATCGTAGCCCTCGTCACGACGATCCCAGTATGGCTGACGGTCGAAGCTGCGATGGAGACGAAGAATCCGCTTGCAGCCGCGATCGATCAGGTGACTCGTCAACAACTCGCCGCCACGACGGTGGTCCGTCGCGACGCGGTCAAACTTGCTCAGCGGTCCATTCGGGTCGCGATTGGCGTGAGCGACGACGGGAACACCCGCTTCGGCAAGCTGCTCCAAGACCGCCAGGCCGACTTCCGAGCCGGAGCAGTCGAAAGCAACAACGACCCCCGAAGGCTTGACGTCACACCATCGACCGACTGGACCGATGCCATCCGAGGCGATGCCGACCAGCGTCTGCATGCCGTGGCCCTGAGCTGCAGCACTCGCTGCGATCTGGACGTAGCTCGGCCAGCCGGGCTGTTGCCGATGGACGTCACCGGCGAGCCCGGACAAGTCCACGATCCCGATCGTGTCGTCCAACTGCACGCCGCGCTTAGGCAGTTCGACATTGGATTCTTGACGCGTGACGCGTCGCACCCGCTTGGCCGACACCTCGATCAGGCCTTCCTGCTCGAGCTCACCGAAGGCGCGTCGCACGCGCGAGCGGGCCACGCTGAGTCGCTCTGCGAGGACGCGTTCGCTCGGAAGGGCATCACCTGCGGCAAGGTCGCCGGCGCGAATAAGCCGCCGAAGCCGGCGAGCAACCGAGGCCGCCGGGTCCATGAACTCTGACGCGTCAACACCGGCAGCGGGATGGTCTTGCAAGACAGTCATCAGGGCTCACAACGAGGATCGAGACCGGCGGGACTCAACCAGATTCAACCAGCTTATCACCGATCCGAACCACTGCAAGCCAAAATCAACGTAGAGCTCGCATTCGAACCAGATCAGACCATGCTGGCCAACCCCGGTATCAGCAGCAATCCGTTGCTGTACAACGGCTAAAATAGTCAACGGCTTGGCCTTTGACCTTCTGGGGTAACCCGACCCTGTAGCGTGGCGATGCACGTCCTGGTCGAATCTGGTAGCAGTTTCGCCAGATCCTGACTTCGCGGGCCTCACTTAAACCGAAGCTGTCCAACGCCGATGCGATCGAGCGTGCTCTGCAACGCCAGGATGTTCGGCACGTCGACCTGCGAGACCTGCTCGAACTGCAAACCTCCCGACACCAGCGTTCGCAGCGGGCTGTCCTCCGACACCGACTCAACGATGCAGCCGCGGCCCTCGCCGGCGTTCTTGAACGTCACGCCGCGAAAGTGGAGCCGCTGCTCGCTTCGGCCGGTGCCGGCCTGTCCGGGGCGTTCGGCAAGGCGGATCGAAACGTCGAGGCTACGTCCGCCGCGGAGCAGGCTCAGCCGAACGGGCGTCGAGGTCGTGGCCGAGCCGACGTGGCGAACGAAGGTCTCCTCATCGTTCACGGGCCTTCCGCCCAGAGCGAGGATGACGTCGCCTTCGCGAATGCGTCCCTCGGCCGGGGTTCCGGCACCGACGCGCGTGACGACCATGCCGCCGCGAGCGGTGCGGGATTGCGCAGCCGTTCCTGCGACGCCGAGGTAGCCGTAGCGAACCTTGTCGCCACGGATCATCGTCGCGATGCGATCCTGCATGGACTGATCGGCCGGGAGGGCAAAGCCGAGGCCGTTCGCTTCGCCCTGCGGCAGGACGACGGCCGTCACGACGCCGACGACGCGGCCTTCCAAATCGAAGATCGGCCCGCCGCTGTTGCCGGGGTTCAGCTCGGCGGTGGTCTGAATGAGTCCGCTGTAGAGCCGGCCTTCGACGCGGCTGAGCTTGGGCAGCGTTCGCTCGGTCGCGCTGATGATGCCGGTGCTGATGCTCATCTCGCCGCGACCTGCCAGACCCATCGGATTGCCGATGGCGACAACCCACTGGCCACGCGTCCGGGATGCGGGCGGGGCGAACGACAGCGCCGGCAGCGACGTCGGCACCTTCAGGACGGCCAGGTCGCCACGACGGTCTGTCGCCACGACGATGGCCGGCAGCGTGCGGCCCGTGTCGGTCGTCACGTAGATCTGCTTGGCCCCTTCGATGACGTGCTGGTTGGTGACGATGTAGCCGCGCGCGTCGACGCAGAAGCCGGTGCCGACGGTGCGCGAACCGTCGCCGAGGAGCGTCGTGAGCTTGTCATAGTTCAGCACGGCCGAGCGCGTGTCGGCCGACGCCGGCGGAAGTGCGTTGCCGACCGTGATGGCTACGACGCCGGGAGCGGCGCGATTGGCTACGCGGCGAAAGGAGCCTTCGAGGCCGGCGAGATCGACCGTGTCGCTCCGGCTTGTCATCGGCCGCTCCGCAAGCGCCGGCGCGGCCATCGCCATGGCGGCGATGAGGGCGAACAGACAACGACGAACGGCAGGCGCGGCGGCGGTCGGAATGGGCATAAGCACTTTCTCGAGGAGCAGACGCCGACTGCGGCGTCGATCCGTTGATCGACCCGCCGATTCGGTCGCTTGAGTCCAACGAAGTGGCGGAAACCGGCCGCATCAGAAGCAGTTGGCCTCATGCGGACAAGCACATCGCCTTACCGGACGAGGGCATCGACTCCGGGCCGCGTTCCTTTCGCGACGGCCGGTCTTCGGGGTCGGCCGTCTAGCATGCCCGCCTATGCCGCCCAGCAGCAGTGAGATCCGGCAGCAGTTCATCGACTTTTTCGTCGACAAGCACGGTCACGCCCACGTTCCGTCGTCGCCCGTCATCCCGCACGACGACCCGACGCTGCTCTTCGCCAACGCCGGCATGAACCAGTTCAAGCCGATCTTCCTCGGCGAGGAGAAGCTCGACCACTACGGCCCGCCCCGCGCCGCCAACAGCCAGAAGTGCATCCGCGCCGGTGGCAAGCACAACGACCTCGACGACGTCGGCCGGGATACGTACCACCACACATTCTTCGAGATGCTCGGGAACTGGTCGTTCGGCGACTACTTCAAGGAGGGCGCGATCGACATGGCGTGGGAGCTGCTCGTGACGGTTTGGGGTCTCGACCCCGAACGGCTGCACGCGACGTACTTCGAGGGCGACGCGTCGGAAGGCCTCGAACCCGACACCGAGGCGAAGGAGCTGTGGGCGAAGTACCTGCCGGCCGAGCGCATTCATCCCGGCAACAAGAAGGACAACTTCTGGGAGATGGGCGACGTCGGCCCGTGCGGGCCTTGCAGCGAGATTCACTACGATCGCTCCGACGACAAGTCAGGCGGCGGACTCGTCAACGCCGACGGCCAGGACACCGTCGTCGAGATCTGGAACCTCGTCTTCATCCAGTTCAACCGCACGGCGAGCGGCCTCAAGCCGCTGCCGGCGAAGCACGTCGACACCGGCATGGGCTTCGAGCGGATCGTCCGCGTCCTGCAGGGCAAGACGAGCAACTACGACACCGATGTCTTCACGCCGCTGCTCGACAAGATCGCCGGGATCAGCGGCAAAGCGTACCAGCCAGAGCTGACGAGCTCAGTCGGCATCGCCTTCCGCGCGATTGCCGACCACGCGCGGATGGCGACGTTCGCGATCAGCGACGGCGCGATGCCCGACGGCAAAGGCCGCGGCAGTGTGGTGCGGAGCGTCATTCGGCGCGCAGTGCGGTTCGGCTACCAGACGCTCGGCCTGCGTGAGCCGTTTCTGCACAGGCTCGTCGACGTCGTCCAGCAGCAGATGGGCGAGGCGTTTCTCGACGTCCGCGAGACGACGGCGGCGAAGGTGATCGAGTCCGAGGAGCGTGACTTTCTGAGTGTTGTGGATCGCGGGCTAGAGCACTACGCCTTCGCCAAGAACTTGGATCTCGCTCGGACCTTCGCCTCAGAGCAAGGCTGGACGCAAACACGGATGCAGCACCTCGACTGGCGCAGCTCCGAAGAGAGAGGCAATGAAGTCGTATCGAAAGCTGAGCAGCTCCATGTGTTCAGCGACGAAAATGGTGACGAGCAGGTCGTTGGCTACCGCGAGTTGATTAGACGTGTGCAAGAACGGGGTGCTAATCCGACTCTGTCAGGGCGCGAGATTTTCGAATTGCATACGACGTTCGGCTTCCCGCCAGACATGACGATGCAGCTGGCGCGGGAAGACGGTTTCGTCCCGGACGTCGCCGAATACGAGCGGCTGTTCGAGGAGTTCCAGAACATCAGCGGCAAAGGCAACAAAGTGGCCGGTGCCGAGGCGGTCGATTTCGGGGACCTGCCGGAGACGGACGACTCGCCGAAGTTTTCGGGCGAGCCGATCGAGGCGACGCTGCTGGCCTTCGTTCGTGACGGCGACGTCGTGACCGACGGCAAGCTTCAGGCTGGCGAGACGGCGACACTGCTTTTCAACCGCACGAATCACTACGGCGAGCAAGGCGGTCAGGTCGGTGACGTCGGCGTCGCGTCCAAGTCTGATGTCGTCTTCGAAATCGAAACCACGCAACGGGCCGGCGGTCGAGTGTTGCACGTTGGCGAGCTGACCTCTGGTTCCCTCGCCGTCGGCGACACGGTGACGCTCGCCGTCGACAACCGGCGGTCGGAAATCCGTCGCCATCACACCGTCACACACCTGCTCAACCTCGCGCTGCGCCAAGTGCTCGGCGAGCACGTCGCCCAGCGTGGCAGCCTCGTCGACGACACGAAGACCCGTTTCGACTTCAGCCACGACAAGGCGATGACGCTGGCAGAAGTCGGCGAGGTCGAGCGTCGCGTCAACGCGATGATCCGCCAGAATCTGCCCGTCCGGGCCGACCTGATGCCGCTGGCGGAGGCGAAAGCGATCGAGGGCGTGCGGGCCGTCTTCGGCGAGAAGTATCCGGACCCGGTCCGCGTCGTCTACGCCACGCCGGGCGACGCGACCTCGTCCAACGGCGCGACGCACAGCATCGAGTTCTGCGGCGGCACCCATGCCGATCGCACCGGCGACATCGGCCTTTTCAAGATCGTCGCTGAAGAGGCCGTGAGCAAGGGTGTCCGGCGCGTGACGGGCGTCGCGAGCCAGGCCGCGATCGAGCACGTGCAGAAGCTCGACAAGACGCTCGTCGAGACGGCGGCAGCGTTGTCCGTCAAGCCAGACGACGCGGCCGATCGTGCGGCGGCGATGCGGGACGAGATCAAGAAGCTCAAGAAACAGCTCGCGAGTGGCGGTGGCGGGGCGGGCTTCGACGCCTCGGCCATCGCGGCCGATCTCATCGCCAAGGCCGAAGGTGCCATCATGGTCGCGAAGGTGGCGGCACCTTCGGACGACGCATTGCGGTCGGTCATCGACGCGATGAAGTCCAAGCAGTCGAGCTATGCGGTGCTGCTCGCGTCGCCGGGCGAGGAGAAGGTGTCGATCGTCGCGGGCGTCAGCGACGACCTGATCAAG
>JBCDKH010000215.1 GCA_038746835.1 Planctomycetota bacterium
GGAGAAGGGCTGAAGGAGAAGGGCTGAAGGAGAAGGGCTGAAGGAGAAGGGCTGAAGGAGAAGGGCTGAAGGAGAAGGGCTGAAGGAGAAGGGCTGAAGGAGGAGGGTCAGAGGTCGAGTTGTTTGACGCGGAAGACGCCGGCCTGGTAGTCGGTCAGGACGACATCGGTGCCGGGTGCGATGGTGCCGTCGCGCGTGCGAGCGGGCAACTGATACAAATCGCCACCCGCGTCGCGGACGCTGATCGTCCCTGTTTTGGGCGAGACGGTAAAGACGACCGTTCCGCGCCTGCCGACGTAGCTGCTGCGGCGCTCGGCACTCGACTCGCTGAGCGGCATGTACCGCGCGATGAGCTGACTCGTCGTCGCCGTCACCACCAGAGCCAGCACCACCGCCAGCGGCAGCGATACCGCCACCGCCAACACGCCCATCGCGTCGCGGAGCAGTTGGTTGGTTGCGAAGCCGACGACGCCGAAGCTCAGCAGCAGGACCATCAGGACGATCGACAGCGGCACCTTCCCCACGCCGACCCACGTCAGCGAGTTCAAGATGCCCGACGGCGTGTCGCCGATGTCGGTGTCCACATCGATGTCCGGCTTCACGACGGCCGCATCGACACCGACGTCTGCATCAAAATCGACATCCGCGTCCAGATCGAGAACCACGTCCGCATCGACATCAAGGTCCGCGTCGACGTCCGCATCCCCGAACGTCCAGCCGGACAGCGAGTAAGCAAACAGGTACGCCAGTGCCAGCCCCAGCGGCACGAGGAACATCAGATTCTGCCAACCCAACAACCACTCGGCCGTCAACGTGCCCCTTTCGTCGTCGCATCACAGTAACGCGGCCGTCCTCGCGGCGAAAGCGCGACACCTCCGTCGGGCGGACGAATCGGGTACAACGTCCAACGTGGATTGGGTTTTCTGGGTGATCGGGGCGATCTTCGTCTTCATGTTCGTCATCGTGCCGACACTCATCGTGTCAGCCATGCGCTTCAACATGACTCGGCCATTCGTCCCGTTCGATGAGTGGAATGCGCCCTTCGCCCAGATCGCGGCCGAACAGGAACACGGCGACTGGCTCGTGCAGCAGGGCTACCGCCTCATCGGACGCGTTGCAGCGATCGAGCAGATTCCAAGTGTCACCATCTGTGTCACCGCCTACGAGCACGTCGCGTTCGGTCGCACGGCCGCCATTCTGCTCGCCTTTGCCGCGGCCGACGAGAAGCTCCTGCCATTGAGCGAGGCCGGACTGGCGATCAATCAGGAGGCACGACCCAACTCCACGGTGCTCGATATCTCGACCGCGTTCGCCGACGGTCTGGTCGTCAACACGCAGCGGACAACGGAGCCGGAGATGTTTCCGGACACCGACACGATCCGAAAGCGGCGATGGCTCGGCATTGACTTCGCGGACTTGCACCGCCTGCACCGGGCCTTCGAGACTGACGCTTTCTCCGAGCGACCGAAGGAGCGAGCGCAGCGGTGCCTTGCGAGCGAGCCACTGCCTCTGGACTCCCACCGCGGGGGGCTTTTGGAGATGACGGGCTACACGACGTCAGGCGCGCTCAAGCAGACCCATACCGGCGTCTACCGAGTGCCGTTCTTCAAGGGCATCGTCGCGGTCTGGTGGCAGCTCCCGCCGCTGAAGTATCTGGTGCCGTGGCGACGACGGCGAGCGACACAGGCCGCATTGGAGAAGCTCGTCGCGGACGCGTCAGACCGACGCGTCGAGGTTCACCGCAAAGTGGTGCGCCCGCTCGCGCCCGAGACAGAACGACTGCTCGAAGAACTTTACAGCGTGGAAGAGGCCGAACTGGTCGAGGAGGACAACCCACCGACCGACGACGCCGTCGCGGCGATGCGCAACTTCCTGGACGAGCAGAGCTAGGTCTTGCTTAAACGCAACCGAGCGATCTACAGCTCACCATCGATCAGCTCCGCGAAGCGCGCCATCAGGTTGCTGGTCACTGGCCCCGGCTGGCCGTCCGCGACCGCCTTCTGCTCCAGACGCGTCACCGGCACAACGCCCATGATGCTGTTGGTGACGAACACCTCGTCGGCAGCCAGCAGCCGATTCACGTCGATCGGCAGACGCTGAACCTTCCTCACCCCTTCTTGCTCCATGACCCACGCCCGAACCGTGCCCGGCAGGACGCACGACTTTGGGTACGGGCACGACCGCTTGACCGCCTCGTCCTTCAAGTCCCCATTCGTCGGCGGCGTGACGAGGGTGCCTTGCTCGACAATGAAGACGTTCGCGATGCTGCCGCACTGCAGGAAGTTGTGGACGTCGAACCACAACGACTCGCCCGCACCACGACGGGCCGCGTCGCGCAGGGCGGCGAACCGGCCGAAGTAGTCGAGCGTCTTGTGCCCGGCCTGGAGGTCGTACGGATTGAGCTTGTGCTCGCTGTTCAGCACGGCCGTCATGCCCTTGTCGCGATACTCCGCGGGCACCGGCGTCATCTCGCCGGCGGTCAGCAGGACGGTGGGGCGGTGGACCTCGCCGTGCAGCGGATCGCGCTCGGTCCGGCCGCGGGTGACGGTAAGACGCAGCCGGGCGTCGCTCAGACCGTTCGCCTCCAAGAGCGACGTCGCCGCCTTCGACAGCTCGTCGTCTTTGTACGTCAGCGGCACGTACAACGCCTCACACGACCGCCGAAGCCGCGCGAGATGGGCGTCGAGCATGAGCACGCGACCGCCGCTCGCCCGCATCGTCGTGAAAACCCCGGCCGCATGAAGGAACCCGCCGTCGCGCGGATCGATCCGCGCGTCGTCCTCCGAGACAAGTTCGCCGTCGAGCCAGACGCTGGGCATCGCTCACGGTAGACGACGGTTCAGGAACGCCAGTGCGGCCTCCCAGTCGCTCGCCGTCAGGTTGTGCTCGCCGGGCCGAATGCTGTACTCGGCACCGCTCACCTCCGCGCATCGCCGCTCCGCCTCGGGATCGGCCCACGCATCGTCGGCAGCGCTCCGCACCAAGACCGGCCGCGGGGCGACGCTCTTCAACAACGCGTCCTGATCGAACGGCAACTCGTCGTCCTTGCCGGCGTATCCATCGAACCGCCGACAGAACCAGTGCGGGAACTGCCGGGTGATGTCCGCGATCCGCTCGCCGGTCTTGCGCCGGAACAACGCCGCACCGCCACAGCCGGACTGGTTGCTGACGACCGCCGCGAACCGCTCGTCCCGGTACGCCGCGAGCAACGCCGCCTTCCCCATCCGGCTGTGCCCGAGCGCAACCACCCGCTCGACTCCTTCCAAGCCCAACACCCCGTCCGCCATCCGCGACAAGCCCCACGCCCACAACGCCAACGTCCGCGTCGCATCGTCCGCGTCATTGGACAGCCCGAGCAACGCATGCACGCCGTCCCGCCATCGCTCCGGATCGTCCGGCGCGAAGTCGTCCGCACGCGCCGTCGCCAGCCCCCAACCGGCCGCGTGGATCTGCTCGACCGGATACTGATGCCGATCGTTCCCGAACGTCTCTTCGTTCCCGCGGAAGTTCAGCACGACCACCACGCCTCTAGACGCCGCCGGCAACTCCACCCGCATCTGCACGTCCAACATCCGCCCGCCGTCCTCGATCGACAACACGCCATCCCGAAGCACCACCCCCTCCGGCTCCCGCGGCTCCCGCCCGTAGACGTGCCCGTCGAACCAATCCCGCTCCGTCATCGACTTCGTATCCATCAACCACTGTTCTAAGCGACCACCGGTCGCGGAAGCCGCCTGCTGAAACGCAAAGACGCAAAGAGGCAAAGACCGAGCAAAGAAGAGAGAAGGGGTCGGAACATCAGACCCAGCTCTCTTTCTGACCTTTGCTCGGCCTTTGCCCCCTTTGCGTCTTTGCGTTCAAAGCCAACGACCCACCCCCTCCCCGCGGCTTGATCAAGCCGCGATCTTCATCGGCGTCTCATCGACACTCCGCTCCGCATTCGGCAGGGCGGCACCGGTGCCGGCGAGGCGGACGCGTTGGGGCGTGGCGAACGGGCCGATCTCGTTGCGGCTGTTGATCCACCAGGCCGTCACCCAGACCGTCGCCGGCTCGACCAGCGAACCCATCGGCACCTCGACCGTCGTCTTGCCCGACAGGACTGCCTGATTCCACTGCGTGCTCGACGTCGGCGCCGTTTCGCTGACACTCGTCGCGACGGCCACCTGACGGATGCCGGCCGGCTTGCCGCGACGATCGGGATCGCTCGGCGACCGCACGATCACCTTGATTGCCGTCGGCGACACCGCCATCGCACTCACCAACGGTGCCTCCGTCGGCACCGGCGCGGGCGTCGGCGGATTGCTGCCACGCCGCGTCACGCCGATCTGCGCGAGGAGCGATTCAGGAACCAGCGGATTGTTCTTCACCGCCTGGATGAGCGATCGCAGGGTGGTGGTCATCTGATTGAACGCCACGTCTTTCAGGAAGACATTCCCCGGCGACCGCGTCATCGGATCACTCAACTTCGCGAGCGCATTGTGCGCCGCCGCGACGTCGGTCCCCAGCTGATTGACCTGGGCTTCTGTGAGATGCCACTCAACCTCGCGGCCATCGAACTTGTCGTTGACGTTGTTTGCAAACGCGAGGAGTTCGCTTTGCCCCTTGGGCAGTTCTTCGTTACTCATTGTTCTGAGTCCTACGAGTTCCGCGGGACGTGCTGCGACAACCGCTGCCGCTGCGACCCCGCACCGCCCGCTGCATCGACCCGGCAGGTTGGTCGGATGAAGAAGCGAACCAATTTTTGAAGCAACACACCACGTCCCGGAAAAAGCCCGTCACCAACACTGCACAGCGACCGGCACGTTATCGCCCCCGACCGTTGCTGCAGGTCCGATCACATCGCGTCTCAGAGACTGATATCCCCGCCCGAAGTTATCGCCGCCCGATCTCATCCGAGACGCGCCGGCATCCCGTCGCCTCACCCAGCACCCCCACGTCCGATTCGCCTGTCAGACAACACGCTGAAGGCCTCCGACACTCGCCGCAGGTGCCCTTCTTGAAGTCTCACGCGGTAAGGGCATTTCCACGAGGACACGCGCTCAACCGCGAGGCGGCGCAACCATTGACCTACACCGTCCGCCGAAGCGCCGCGCGCCTGCAGCTCGTTTCGAAGCACATGCGACACAACTCGCCCGATGCCAGCGGGGTGTTAAGAGATCCGACGCGTCACGTTTGCTTCTCGTCGTCGTCGCCATGAACCGTTGACAAGTGCTGCTTCGTCGCGGCTAGCAACGCTTCAAACTCGGCGTCGTCTTCGATGCCCGCCTGCCTGAAGAGTTCCCTTTGGACGGGAAGGAACTCTGGCTCCAGCGTCCCGAGGATCATCGCGCGCGAGACGAACGAGTAGAATTGCTTATGACCATTGCCGACGGCCGCCGCGAGATTCAGTGATGCTTTGACGACCGCACTCCAGACTTGCTCTCGCGGGTCCTTCTCGGCCAGCCCGACAGTTTCCATCAGCAGTCCCTCCGCTTGGACGAGCTTGTCACCGTCGGTCCGGCCAAGTTGCCCCGTACTGGTTATGAGGTTGACGAGCCCCTTGGCGAGTTCCTCTCGGATGGCGGGGACGTCGTCGTTGCGTCGCAGTTCCCGCAGTTCCTGGAGGAGGCCCATGGCTTCGTCGAGCCGCGTCGGGTCGGTACGGCCGACCTCGCCGACGTCGCTGGTGAGGTTGAAAAGCCCCATGGCGAGCTGTTCGCGGGTCCACAGTGCGGGTATCGACGTAGATGTCTCTGCCCCAAACTCGATCAAGCAAGGCTTCTCGGCTCCAGACCCGTCCAGGCTTTTCCATAAAAGTCGACAGCAGGCGAAATTCGGTCGGCCCTAAC
>JBCDKH010000216.1 GCA_038746835.1 Planctomycetota bacterium
AGCGAACGTAAACGGTCTCGTCGTAGACCTGCCGCAGCCGGACCGTGCCTTCGTAGTTTTGGCTTCGGGCGTACTGGTCGAGAATGCCGCCTTCGGCATTCATCTCGGCAATGGTCGCCTGCATGCTGTCCATCACCGACAGCACGTTGCTGCCGAGCTCGCGCTGGAAGTTCATCGCCAGCACTGGCACGCCGCGACTGCGAATGAAGCTGTCCGCCTCTCGAAAAGCCTCGCGGACTTCGGCGACGTCGCTCACGTAGACCGGGCCGGACTCGTCCTGACGGATGATCGCGCTGGATGCTTCCTCGACCGAATCCCAGCGGGCCGGCACGCGGACGGTCACGTCGTAGTTGCCACGACGGACGGCCCCGCCGGAGAAGTCGGCGTTGCTTTGCTCCAGACCCGCGACGAACTGCGACATCGTGATGCCGCGTCGGGCCAGCGCGTCGGGATCGACCAGGATCTGCAGCTCGCGCTCTCGCCCGCCGAGCACGTTGACCTGGCTCATCCCGTCGAGCCGCTCAAGCCGAGGCGAGATGTTGTTCGTGACGAAGTCGAACAGCTGCTGCACGTCAGCCGTCGGGATTGGCGTGCCGTCGAGCTCTTCGCGCTCGACGACGACCCAAGCGATGTAGTCGTTGCTGTCGGGGTCTTCGGCCTCGACGACGGGCTGAAGGACGTTGTCCGGATAGCTCGGGACGCGACTGATGAGCTGGTCGACCTCGTACGTCGCCGCCTCCACGTCGACGCCGATGCCGAGCTCGATGCGGATCTGTCCCTGACCGCGACTGGCCGTACTGGTGAGGCGTTCCAATCCGCCCAGCTCGCGAAGGACATCCTCCTGCTCGACGAGGATGTCGTTCTCGACATCCTCCGGCAGGGCGTTCGGATACGCCGTCGTGACGCTGATGACGCCGCGCTCGATCTCCGGCGTCATCTCGATCGGCACCGTCGCGAACGCGAGGTACCCAGCCAGCAGCGTCAGCACAATGCCGACGGCCACGGTGATCGGCTGCTTGATGGCGAGCTTGATCGGATCCATGCGGTGCCTCGCGTTACGGCTACTCGGCGGTCGGTTCGTCGGCGGGCGTTTCCTGGATCGCCAGCGGAGCACCGGGGAAGAAGATCCGCTCGGCACCCATCGTCACGACGAGCATGCCCGGCTGAAGCGGACCTTGCGGCGGCGTGGCGAGGATCGCGTCGTCGCCACGCTTGAACGCAATCTCCACCGCGTTCGGAATGCCGACCGGCGGTGTGCCTTCGCCGTCTTGGAGCGCGAGGTAGACGAACGCGCCATTCTGATTCCGACGAATCGCATCGGTCGGGACGATCAGCCGATCTTGGGTGCCACCCGAAGGCAGCTGGGCGCTGACGCTCATTCCCGGCGCGAGCGCGACACCTTCGGGTGCAGAGACGTCGATGACGACGACGTAGCGCCGTGACCGCGGATCAATGTCGCCGACGATCCGGACGTCCTCGACGACGAGTTCTGCTCCACTCGCATCAAGCCGCACGACGCAGCCGTCGGCAGTGATGTTGCCCGGGTCGAGTGCCTCGGGTGCGTCGAGGACCGCCTCGAACGTGCCGCCGCTGACGAGCGTGGCAACGGCGTCGCCGGCGTTAAGATACTCGCCAAGCTCAGCCGAACGGCTCATGATCTGCCCGTCGAACGGCGCGACGACCGCAAGGTCGTCGAGGCGAACCTGAAATCCGTCGAGCCGCTTCTGCACGGCGTCGAGTTGCTTCTTGGATGCCGTCACACGCGACTCCGCCACCGCGACGTCCGTGCGGGCGGTGCGAAGGTCGAGTTCGCTCACGGCACCTTGAGCGCGCTGGGCGGCACGCTCGCGGCTGACGAGGTCGGCCTGCGCTTTGGCCAGCTCCGCCTCGCGCTCGGCGACGGATGACTCCGCAGCAGCGACGTCGGCCTCGGCGGCGGCAATTTCTTCGTTGAGGCGACGATCGTCGATCCGCACCAGCACGTCGCCCTGGCTGACCTGTTGCGCTTCGTCGAACTCGACAGCGACGACGCGGCCGGGCTCGATGTTGGCGACGTCGCTCCGCTGCTTGGCTCGGATGCTGCCGGTGACGCGGCGCGTCTCGCCGACCGACTCCATTCGGATTGCAGCGACACGCACATTCGTCGGCGGAGGGCCACCTTGCGGGCCGCCTTGCTGGGCTTGCTGATCGTCGCCTCCGCCGCAGCCGGCAAGGAGCAACATCGTCAGCGTCGCGACGGACGCGGCGACGGTAGGGCGTAGCAGCAGCGGCACAGAGGAGGCTAGCGGCCCGTTGCTAGTGTCGACCAACAAACTTCGATGAGCACCGAAACAGGCGGCGTGGCAGAACGCCGCACCGCTTACCGGACCGCTCGAACCGACGCCCATGTCAACTTGGGGAATTGGCGATGGCTCGGGCAAATACGACGTTCCCTTCGCCGCTCGGCCTTCCCGCCGATCAGCCACGCCAGGGCACGACCCAACGGAACTCACCACCGTCCCCGGGTCAGCACTCCGTCGCCATCCGCGACGCCACGCACGAAGGAACGCCCATGCCGTCGCACCCGAGCCGCAATCGTCTTCTCGCCGCCGCCGTCGCGCTTGTCGCGCTCGGCACTGCCGACACGGCTGTCGCGCAGTCGCCCATCGCACCGCCCGCGCCTGCTGCACAGCAGTCGGACGACCCGTTCGCCGAGAACGCCCCCGATGCCGTCGTCCCCGCTGAAGATGCCGAGCAAAACGCCGCCGTCAGCTATGACGCCGCAGCCGACACGCTCGACATTCGCGTCAGCAACGCCGACCTCGTCGACGTCCTCCGCATGCTCGCCGAGCAGAGCGAGCGCAACCTGATTGCCAGCAAGAACGTCGCCGGCGTCGTCAGTGCCAACCTGTACGACGTCACGCTCGCCGAAGCGCTCGACGCGATGCTCAAGACCAACGGCCTTGCCGCCCGCGAGGAAGGCAACTTCGTCTACGTCTACACGCAGGAAGAGCTGGCCGAACTCGAAGAGGCCAACCGCCGCGTCGAAACCAAGGCGTTCCGGCTCTTCCACACGCCGCCCGGCATGGCCGCGCGGATGGTCGCGCCGGCTCTGTCCGACGTCGCCGTCATCAGCGTGAGCGACGAAGCCGAGTCGGGCGTCGCCTCCAACGCTTCCGACGCCGGTGGTTATAACTACTCGGCGGGGGATGTTTTAGTCATCAGTGACTTCGCAGAGAACCTGGCCGAAGTCGAACGGCTTCTGGATGAAGTCGACAAACGACCGCAGCAGGTGCTCGTCGAGGCGACCATCCTGTCGGCGACGCTGACCGAGGACAACCAGCTCGGCGTTGACTTCAACCTGGTCGGCGGCGTCGACTTCAACGCCGTCAACTTCCTTCCCGGCGGCCAAATCTTCAGCGGTGCCACCGACGCCATCGCAGACCTGGGCAGCGACGATGTCGTCGCGGGCGGCACCGGCAACAACTTCTCCGGCCCGACCAACGGCGGCCTGAAGGTCGGCTTCGTCTCGGGCGACGTCAGCCTCTTCCTCTCCGCACTCGAAGGCGTCACCGACTCCACGGTTCTCGCCAACCCGAAGGTCCTTGCCGTCAACAAGCAGAAGGGCGAAGTCCTCGTCGGCCGGCAAGACGGTTACCTGACGACCACGCTCACCGAGACCAGTGCCACGCAGGACGTCCAGTTCCTGGAGACCGGCACCAAGCTCGTCTTCCGGCCGTACATCAGCCGCGACGGCTACGTCCGACTCGAGATCGCGCCCGAGGACTCCTCCGGCGGCGTCGACGAACGGGGCCTGCCCAGCAAGGTCACCACGCAGGTCACCAGCAACGTCATGGTCAAAGACGGCAAGACCATCGTCATCGGCGGTCTCTTCCGCGAAAGCTCCATCGTCGCCAAGGCACACGTTCCGGTGCTGGGCAACATCCCGATCGTCGGCAGGTTTTTTGGCCGGCAGTCGGACGCGACCGTCCGCGAGGAGATCATCATCCTGCTGACCCCGCACGTCATCAAGGACGACGACAAGTACGCTGAACTCGGCGAGGCCGAGAAGCTGCGGGCCGAGCGCCTGCGTGTCGGCACGCGTCGGGGCATGATGGCCTGGGGCCGCGAGCGTCAGGCGCAGGCGTACTACCGCCGTGCTGTCGAAGCCCTGGCTCAGGACAACCCGAATCCGAAGTCGGCCCGCTTCCACCTCAACGCCGCGCTGCAGCTGAATCCCTCGTTCCTCGAAGCCCTGGAGCTTCGCGAGGAGCTGGTCGGCCGGGCCTTCGTCGCAGCCGACGGCAGCAGCGTCCGGAGCTTCGTCGAACGCTCCATCCGCGACGACGCCGTCGAAGCCGGCGTCGACATGCCCGAAGCTGAGGCCGACGCTCCGGCGACGCAGCTCGCTCCCACCACACAACCCAACTGATCCCGCAGCACAGAGCGACTGAGCGACTTCAGTCGCTCTGTCTGCGCGCATCCAACGAAGCTTTCCCATCACTTCTTCGCGAAGGACCGCACCATGAACCGCACGCTTCTCCCCGCCGTCGCACTTGTCTCCGCTGCTCTGCTCGGCGGCTGTGCGAGCAAAACCAATCAGGAGCAGGCGGAGATGCGGTGGCAGGACGCCCGAGCCCGCGTGATGGTCGAGCTTGCCAGCGACCAGCTCGAGCAGGGCTCGATCGACGACGCCCGAGCTTCGATCGAACGTGCCCGCGCCGCGAGCCCACGACTGGCCGAGTCGCACATTCTGGCGGCGCGTTGTGACCTGGAAGAGGACAACCTTCGCTCTGCCGCTGACGCCTTGGTGTTGGCGCGAATGCTTGAGGCCGAACCCAAAGTCCATGCCGAGGCCGCGCACCTTCAGGGCGTCATCGCCGAGCGGTGGCGTGAGACGGACGAGGCGGTGCGTCGCCATCGCGAGTCGACCGTGCTCAATCCGATCGAGCCCGCTTACGCGGTCGCACTGGCCGAGACGCTTGTCGCCGCGGACCAGGCCGACGAGGCGGCCGAGCTGTTGGAGCGACGTCTGCCGCAAAGCCAGGGCGAGGCCTCGATCTTCGACGCGCTCGGCCAGGTCTACCAAGCCCTTGGGCGAAACGACGAGGCAGCGGAGATGTTCCGCCGTGCCGTGATCTACGCCCCGAACGACGACGATCTCGCGGCGCGCGCTGCCTTTGCGATGCTCGAAGCCGGCGACCCGGCCAGCTCGGTGACGACGCTGCGTCGGCTCGCCGAAGAGCCGCATTTTCGCGATCGGCCTTCGACGCACGTCGCCCTGGGCGAAGCGTTGCTGGCCGACGCGAACCCGCGCGAAGCGCTGCGTGCCTTCCAAACGGCCGCAAGGCTCGACCGGACGTCGCGCGCCGCCTGGCTAGGCGTTGCCAAGGCCGCGCTCGATCGCCGCGACGCCGCCGTGGCTGATCAGGCGTTGCAGCGTCTTCCGTCAGACGACGTCGATGCCGATCTCTTGCGTGGCCTGGTCCGCTATCGCCAAGGCCGCTTCGCCGAGGCAGCCGCGACGCTGGAGCCGCTGGCTCCAAACGACCCGACTGCTGCGTGCCTTCGCTCGCTGTGCCTCATCGCACTCGACGACCAGACCGCAATGGCGAACAGTGACTTCGCGACCGTGGATTGAGCGGTTGTTCAACCACGAAAGCCCGGAGAAATCCCGCGTTTCGCGCGTGATCGAAGCCGTGGGTAGAGCGAAGCGTCACCCCGGGTCCGAACGCAGACCCGGGGTGACGCTTCGCTCTGCCCAGCGGCTTCGGGTCCTGAGTCGAAGGATTCCGTCGAGAAGACGGAGCTCGACAGATCACCACGCGACGTCGCTCACGCACC
>JBCDKH010000217.1 GCA_038746835.1 Planctomycetota bacterium
GGCTTCTCCGGTGCCGGATCGGGCCACGCGTCGGCGTCGATGTTGGGCGCGATCAGGCCGTTGAGCAGGCTCGCTCGCAGGCGAAGCAGCGTCGCGTCGGCCGGCTCGCCAGGCCGATCTGCCAGGTCGGGCATGAAGTCGTCGTACGCCGGGTGCTTGCCAAACGCCGCCGCGGTGAAAGCTCGATGGTCGGCGATGACCGGTTCGATCTCACCGCCTCCAAAGAGACCCCGAAGCCAGCCCAAAAGCCGGGCTGCCAAACCGCCGGAATGCTCATCGGGTGTCGTGGGCATCGTCGCGAAGCTACCGGTCGTCTCTCGCCTGCTCCGCGCGTCGAATCACCGATGCCGGCAGTGGCGGGTCAAAGGCCAGTTCCACGAGCAACGGTCGAACGTCGTCGCCGCCATCGCGTTCTTCGTAGACGAACGGCAGCTCCACGAGCACGGCCCCGCCGCCTTCGCCGGCCCCGACGTAGTACCGGTCGACGAGTTCGATCGCGTTCCACGTCTTGCCGAGTGGCTCGATCACGACGGTGCCGCGACGGTCCTGCACGCCCAGCGTCAGCGTACTTTCCCGGGCGACCAGGTCTTGAGCGAGCCAGAAGCCGGTGTTGATCTCACGGAAACTCGTCGTTTCCCCGTTGAAGACGGCCTCGCGCCACGCGACCGAAGCCCGCGCGTCGCCCAGACGTTCCTGCACGTCGCGCGACGGGACACGCACCGAGACGGTCGGTTCCTCCGGGCTGCGGAACCATGCCATCGCGTCGGCGAGCTCGCCGGTATCTTCCGCCTCGCTCAGGAAGAGTCGTCGAAACGCCCGGCTCGCCGACTCGCGATCGGGCCGTTCTTCGTTCGCGTCGTACGCAGCTTCGATCCGTCCCGCGACGCGATCCACAGCATCGTTGAAGGACTGGACCGACTTGAACTCCGGCAGGCCGACGAGGCGATCCATGTCGTCGCGCGTCATGATGCGATCCTCAGCGTCGGCCAGCGATCGCAGCGGGAAGGCGACGAATCGCTCGATCATGTCCAGCTCTCGATCGAGGCCGGCCGCCGCTCCGGGACGCACGGCACCCGCCAGCGACAGCAAGAGGCGCCGCGTCACCTCACGCCGATAGGTCTCGGCCACGCCCTGTGCCTCACCCAGGACGAGGTACGCGTTGCTCATCGCCGCCGGGCCGTCCAGGCCGATGTCTTCCGCGGCTTCGCTGGCCACGTCGCTGAGGAGCTGCCACCGATCGACCGCTGGCCAGTTGCCCTCTTCGAGCGGCGTCTGCAAACGTTGCACCTGCGCTCGCCACTCGGAAAGCGACGATTCCGCCTCTGTTTCCGGCAAATCGAGCAGGTCGCATGCCCGCGCCGATGCCTGCTCGACCTCGCCGTAGATGGCGGCAAGCTCGGCGACCGGCCTCGAGAACTGATCCCACGTCGCGATGGCTCGCCGATCTTCCGACCACGACTGCGGTGACGGCGAGACCTCCAGCTCGCTGTCCTTGCGTTGGTCCCAATGCGCTGCGAACGACGCTGCGTAGGTCGAAATGCCAGCCCGACGACGCGCGTCGATCCCGTCCGACAGCAATACCCGCGGCGGCAGCACGTCCGGAGCGATCGTCTCGTCGTCGTCAGCTGCGATCGCTTCTGTGAGCACCGCCAGGTCTTC
Organism: Planctomycetota bacterium; assembly: GCA_038746835.1. Taxonomy (NCBI): domain Bacteria; kingdom Pseudomonadati; phylum Planctomycetota; species Planctomycetota bacterium. The sequence goes on from JBCDKH010000217.1 coordinate 1,660, forward strand.
GAGCAGACGCGCGAAACCGCCCGGCTCATAGTCGCGATCGATGATGGCCGAGTTGCGTGGCACGAACGGCAGCCGCTCGTCGAAGCGGCTTCGCGTGCTCCGGTCACGCACCCGTCGCGCGACGTCCACCTCGGTTGCAGGGAACATGCCGACGGCCGAGGCCAGTAGCGCGTGGCGACGTGCAGCGAAGTCGACCTCGGCGAGGCGGTCTTGGGGCATGTCGTCGGGAACAATCAGTGCCGCCAGCGTTCCGTCGCTTGCTAGCTGGTCTTCTGCCAAACGACGCAGCGCCGCCATCGGTTGCAGTGTCTGCGAGAGCCACTCCGCCTCGGCCAGTCGCTGAACCCACTCTTCGTCGGACGTGGCCCCGCCTTGCAGGCTCGCCAGCGTTGACAGCTGGCTTTCGTGCCACGACTCCACCGTGGCGATCCGGTCGGCGAGGACCTTCTCGAGCTCACGACGAAGCGTCCCGGCCACAGGCGGTGCTGACGGCAGTGCGACGAACGGCTCCAGCGGGCTACGAATGTCGGCAAGCGCAGCCTCGTAGGCGGACGCGAGTCGCTCGTTGTCCGCGTCGCCTGGAAAGCTTGCAAACGCGTCAAACGAGGCGTCGCGCGAGGCGAGGTATGCGTCGCGAGCGGAGGCGAGTTCGTCGAACGTCGTCGACAGCGTCTTGCGAAGGTCGGCGTACTCGGCCTCGGTCTTCGGACGTCGGCCGAGCGCCTCGTCGAACGCCTCGGCGGCCGCGTCCAGGCGTTCCTGCCGGGCCGGGAAGTCGCCAACACCGATCGTCGGCAGCGCGGTCGGCTGCGGCGACGTCTGTGCGATGTACCGGGCCGCTCGCAGGGCGAGTGTTTCGTCGAGCAGGCCGCTGTCGTCCGCTTCGCCGAAGAGGGTTCGCCGGACCGTGTCCCGTTGTTCCGAATCAATCGGCTGATCCAAACCGTGCGCCGCCCGAAGTGCCTCGTCGTAGACGGCCACATCGGCGGACAGATCGCTTTCGGCCAAGTGCGCGAGGAACGGCTCCAGCGACGACGTCGCGAGGTCGATCTCGGGGTCGCCTTGCGAATACGTCGCGGCGTCGAACCGGGCCCACTGCAGAATCGCCTCGACCAACGCGGCGTTGGCGTTGCCGTCCATGCTCTGGTCCAGCTCCGGAAGCCGCAGCGTCAGGTAGTCGTTGAATCGCTCCATCAGCGGCGTCGCGACGCTCTGTCGAAAGAAGCGGCGGTAGACGCTGCGCTGGCTCTTGGCGGCTTCCTGTGCATTGGACAACTGATCACCGCGCACCCATGCCGTCAGCTTGAACAGCCCGGGCGCGGTGATCGTCGAGTCGAGTTCGCCCGGTGCCTGCTCGTGCAGCGCGACCAACCCGTCGGCCGGCGCGTAGCGGCCGCTGCGGATGATCTCGATCGGTCGTTGCGGGTCGTCGGTGACCGCGCGGATGTTGCGCCAGAACGTGCTCTTGTCCAGCACGGCCTCGTCGAGACGCGAGACACCCGACCAAAAGAGCACGCCGATCAGTCCGAGCATCAGGAGGCTCGTGCCGACGATCGCCAGCCGATTGCCACGACGGATGTCGCGCACCTTTTTCGCACTGCCGGCGATGAGGCCCTTCTCGCGGAAGACTTTGTCGACGAACAGGTCGCCGATGAAGTAGGACCGTTCGACGACCTTGCCCGGGCGGACGAGTCGCTCGGCCGGCACGTTGAGGATGCGGCTGAGCGTCTCATCGAGCGCGTCGTTCTCCCGCAAGGCGGTCGTGAAGTAGATGCCGCGAAGGAAAAGCGGTTGGCTCCACGTGTCGCTGACGAGAATGCGTTCGAGGTATCGCAGCAGCCGCCTGTTTCGCTGGTGCAGCTCACCGGGAAGGCCGTAGAGCGCATCGACCCCGTCGAGCGGCCTTGCCACATCGGCCAGCCCGTCCTGGAAGGTCTTGGCCGTCTGGGCGAGCACGGTCGAGCGCCGTCGGACGAGCCGGTGGTAGATGGTGTCGAGGCCGCGCGACGCTTCGGCGAGGTCGAATGGGTCGTCGAGCGAGCCGGCGTTGCTCCAGCCGAACATCTGGTGGGCCAGCGTGCGATCCTCGATCGTGTCGAAGTACTCGGAAAACCCGAGGATCTTGTCGCACTTGCTCACGACGACAAAGACGGGGAAGCGCGCGCCCAGCCGCTTCTGGATCACGTCGAGGTTCTGCTGAATGACGCCGGCCTTGCGGTCGATCTCGGCGTCGTCATCTTCGATCAGACTCGTCGCGGGGATGAAGAGCACCAGCCCGTTCACCGGCTGACGCGGGCGGCTCTTACGCAGCTCGTCGAGGAAGCGATGCCACGTCTGGCGAAAGCCCTGCGACAGCGGCCCCTCGCGCTCGTCGCCGAACATCATTCGGCCGGCGGTATCGAGGAGGACGGCGTGGTTGGTGAACCACCAGTGCATGGTGTACGTGCCGCCGGCACCTTGCGTCGGGTCCTGCAGGCCGGGCGGGAAGCCGATTTCGCTTTCGCGGATGGCTTTGGTCTTGCCGGAACCGGGCTCACCGACGACGAGGTACCACGGCAGGTCGTAGACGCTCTTGCCCGCGTTCTTAAACTTTTCAAGGCCGGCGTTGAACTCGCGGACGCACGCCTCCTGGGCCGCGGCGTCTTCGGCGGTCGCGTCGTTGGGGCGGTACGTCGCCTGCTGCTGAAGACCGACCGCCATCTGCTGTGACTTGCGCCGTCGCTGACGCCGGATGACCGCGCGGAGCAGCAGGATCGTCAGCCCGACCAAGACAAGCCCGACCAGCACAATGGCCGGGACGATCCAGTCACGCGTGAACCAGTAGAACAGCCCGGCCGTCACGAGGACGAGCGTGATCGCGATGCCGACTGCGAGGACAGCCACGACCTGAAACAGACCGAACCCACCGGAAACCCGCGTGGGCTCTGGTGGCAATGGCAGCGGCGGCTGGCTCGGCGGCGTCATCGGTGGCACCCGCGGGTTCGGACTCAGTCGGCCTCGCTCGCCGTGTCGGCGTCGCCGGCGAGATAGCGTAAGTCGTCGGTCAATTCCCCGGCCTGGCGATCCCAGACGTAGAAGCTGAGCGCGAGCAGCGTGAGCGACACGCCGACGGCAATCACGCCGATCAGCCCGACGATGCGATTCCGCTCGCCCGTCGGGAGGACCGTGTCGTCGGTGTAGGCGTAGGCGGCGGGCGTGACCTTTCCGTAGGGATCTTCGAACGCGTCGACGCCCCGTCGTGCGAGTTCGCCGCGCGTGGCGGACATCAGGTCGCCGACCTGCTGCAGGTTGCCCGTGTAGACGCCGGCGAAACCGAAGGCCATGCACTCGTGGTAGAGCTGGAGCACCTGCGTCGACGTCTCGTCGTTGGCCTGGAGCTCGCGTTGAAGCTCGTCGAAGAACGCCTTGTCAACCGACGACTCGCCCAAGAGCGACTGGGCCAAAGGCTTGTCGTTCCAGTCGAATGCGCACTGCAACGCGCTGTGACGCACCGAGAAATCGACGAAGAACACCAGCGGCCGCCGGAAGCGCTCGACAGTCGACTCGTCGGCCGACACGCGGCTCTGGGCGAACCGTTCGACGCTCGTCGCGATCGCCTTCTCCAGCTCGCTGCGGACGAGCTCCTCCGACGGCGACATCTGACTCCGGCCGGCGCGGTTGAACTGGCAAAGAAGCGCGAAGACCGGCTCGGCACACTCGATCGCCGAGCGACGCCGACTCGACGACTCCGGCCCGACGCCAGACCAAGCGGCCGAGTCGTCAGACGGACCGTCTTGTGGCGGCGGCGGAGCGAGCGACGTCGCCAGCGGATCCCACTGCTGAGCGTCACGGGGCGTCAACGCGCGCCTCCTCCGAACCGGACGCCTGCGTCATCTCCCGGGGCAGACGCGAAAACTGGCGGACGATCTCCGCGAACGGTGCGTCCTCGGGCTTTCGAACCGCGTCGTCGAACGCCTGACAGTAGCGATCCCAACACGCCGCCTTGAACGTCCGACTGCCGCGGATGGCCGATGCCTTGACGCCGCCGATCTGCTCCGTCGCCGCCTCGATGGTTTCGGGGCGAAGGTGCTGGGTGAGGTGCGAGCGAACGTCTTGGTCGAGATGGCTCAACGCATGCACAAACGCCCCGAGCAGCCGTCCCTGACGCGCGA
>JBCDKH010000218.1 GCA_038746835.1 Planctomycetota bacterium
CTCGTTCAGCGTGGTCGAGAAGAGCGTCGCCTACGAGGTCAAGCGGCAGGTGCGCGTCTGGGAAGAGACCGGCGACCTGGGCAAAAAGGCCACGTACGGCTGGGACGACGCGAAGCAGCAGACCGTCCTGCAGCGCGAGAAAGAAGAGGCCCACGACTACCGGTACTTCCCCGATCCTGACCTCATGCCGGTCGACGTCGACGAGGGTTGGCTGACAGAGCTGAAGGGACGCATCGGCGAGCTGCCGGCGGCTCGGCTCAAACGATATCGCGAAGCGTTGGGGCTTAACGATCAGGTGGCGGCGGACCTCAGTCAGCACAAGCCGATCGGCGATTTGTTCGACGGCGCGGTGGAAGCCGGTGCCGAGCCGAAGCGGGCGGCGGCGCTGGTGGAGACGCTGCGCGAGGTCGCCAATGAGAAGAACGAGTCGTTCGAGGCGGTCGCCCTGCCGGCGAGTCGCGTGGCCGAGGTGGCGAAGCTCGTGCAGGAGAACAAGATTCAGGCGAGCAAGGAGACGGGCCGGCGTGTGCTGGAGTCGCTGATGGAGAAGGATCAACCCGCCGAAACCGCGGCCGAGTCGCTCGGGCTCATCCAGTCCACCGACACCGGTGCCATCGACGAGGCAATCGACGCCATGCTCGCCGAAAACCCGAAACCCCTTCAGCAATACCGCGACGGCAAGAAAGCCGCCTTCGGTGCGCTCGTCGGCAACGTCATGAAACGCGGCAAGGGCCTGAACCCCAAGCTCGTCAAGGAACGCCTCGAGGCCAAGCTCTAAGCGAGGCTGCGGCACTTCAGTGCCGCTGTCGGACGGAAGCTACTTCTTAAAACCCTTCAACACCCCGCGGACCTGCTTCATCATGTCGGGCAGCTTGCGGAGCGCGCCCTGCTCGCGAAGGAAGTCGCGCTGCGGCACCGCCGGGGCTCCGACGACGGTCTCACCCGCCTTTACATCGTTCGGCACGGCGCTGAACGCTGCGACGGTGACGCCGTCGCCGAGGGTGACGTGGTCGCGGACGCCCGCCCCGCCGGCCAGGACGACGCCGTTGCCCAGGACCGTGCTGCCCGCGACGCCGACGTTGGCGCAGAGAATGCAGGCCTTACCGATGCGGACGTTGTGGGCGACCTGAACGAGGTTGTCGATCTTCGTGCCGGCCCCGATGCGGGTCTCGGCGAACTTGCCGCGATCGATGGTGGTCGACGCACCGATTTCGACGTCGTCTTCGATGACGACGGTTCCGACGTGGGCGATCTTGCGGTGGGCCTGGCCGTCGAATCGGTAGCCGAAGCCGTCGCAGCCGATGGCGACGTTGGCGTGCAGGACGACGCGATCGGCGAGCATGACGCGGTCGTATAGCACGACACCGGGAAAGAGCCGGCAGTTTTCGCCAATCGCAACGTCCGAGCCGACCGTGACGTTCGCGTGCAGAACAGTGCCCCGGCCGAGCCGTGTGCGGGCACCGACGACGCAACCCGGCCCGATCGCCACGCCCTCGGCCAGCTCTGCCGAGTCGTCGACCACGGCTGACGGATGGACGCCGGCTGCCGGAGCAGACGGCGGCGTGTGGAACAGGTCGAGCACGCGATCGGCCGCGTGTCCTGCGTCGTCGACGACGATCGCGAAGCCCGCCGAATGCTCGACGTCGGCCAGCGACGCGCTCACCAGCAGCACGCCGGCCTTGGTCGACTTGGCCTGGGCGACATATCGCTCCTCGGCGAGGTAGCTCAGCTCACTCGGCCCGGCGTCTTCGAGCGTGTTGACACCGGTGACCTCCAGCGTCGGTAGGTCTTCGCGGGCGACTTCCAGATGCTGCGCGATGTCGGCGAGCGGGATCATCGAATCGAACGCCGAAATCTCACTGACCCTCGTTGGCCATGTCGAGCGCCTGCACGACCTCGTCCGTCACGTCGGCACCGGCGTTGACGTACACGAGGTACTGCCCGCGGATGCGCTGCTCCAGGTCAGCTGCCTCGAGGCGTGCGGCGTCCTCGTCGTTGGCGGGCATCGGACGCATGTTCTTCCGCAGGATGACGGCCAGGCCACGCTCGCTGGCGACCTTCCGGGCGGCGATCTCGACCTGCTCGAAGAACTCGAGGTTCTTTTCCTTCACGGCGTCGAGCGACTGCCGCTGGGCGAGCTGCTGGCGGAACTGCAGCAGGGCCTGACGCTCGCCGAGCTCGCGCTGCTTGGCCAGGAGCTGATCGCTGCCGGGAGCGAGGTTTTCCTGGGCCTGACGGGCTTCTTCCTGAATCCGCGCGGCTTCGGCGCGAAGTTCGCCGTCGAGGCTCTGCGCGAGCTCTTCGAGTTCGGTGCGGAGCGAGCCGAAGTAAGCGCTCTGATCCTGCAGCTTCTCGAAGTCGAGCACGCCGACACCACCCTGCGTGGGCTGCTGTGCAGCGAGTTCCGCCTGGACGGGTTGTTGGGTGCCGACGAAGAAGCAGCCTGCGGCGAACAGTGCGGCGGCGGCGGTGGTCAGGCCGACGAGTGCCGGGAGGCGGCGGGCTGAGACGGTGGTGGTGGCGTTGGAGGAGGTCATTGGAAGATGCCGAGGGAGAAGCTGAAAACCTGCAGATCGTCTTCGGGCCGCCGGTTGAGAGGCCAGGCGAAGTCGAACGCGAGGGGAACGTTCTGCAACGCTCCGAGCTGGATGCGGAAGCCGAAGCCCGCAGAGACCCGCATGGTAGTGAGGCGTGCGTCGGAATCGACGCTGCCGAAGTCGGTGAAGAAGACGCCACGCAGCGTCTCGTCGTAGAGCGGGAAGCCGACCGCCGCCGAGCCTGTCAGCGAGTAGTCGCCGCCGATGGCGTCGTTGGCGTTGCCGTCGCGTGGGCTGATGCCGCGGAACCGGAAGCCGCGGACGCTGCCGATGCCGCCGGCGTAGAAGCGCTCGAAGAACGGGGCGTCGTCGAAGATCGCGCCCGCATCGCCACGCATCTCGAACACCACGGTCCGCTCGCGCGCGTCGGTGAAGAGCGGGACGAACAGATTCGCCCCGGCCGTCGCTCGCTGGAACGAGGGCCCGCCGAACGTGCCGAACGCCTCAACGCCAGCGTCGACCGAATAGCCGCGAGTGGGCGTGATCGGGCGGTCGATGTCGGTCCAACTGACACGAAGACTCGTGCTAGTCAGCGTCGTGTTCCCTCGGCCGGCGACGATCTCGGGCGCACGGTCTTCCAGCGGATCATCGACGTCGAAGATCCGCACGTCCTCGCCGCGAAGCCCGATGGTCACGCCCAGCTTTCGGCCGACGCGTGGAACGAATCGAACATTTCCGCCGCCGCGCGTGTCGCGATACTCGCGGCGGAGGATCGTGCGGTAGAAGCCCTGCAACCCGAGACCCAGGTTCTGGTCGTACAGGCGTGGCTCGAAGAAGCTGAGCGTCGCGTTGGTCTGGACCGTTCCCGGCTGCAATTCTGCCCGGAAGGTCTGGCCGGCACCCTGGAACGCGTCGCCGAAGATGTCCCCGGCGGACTCGGGAAAGTCGAAAATGTCGAAGTTCCGCTGCGTGTAGGTGATGTTGCCGAAAACGCCGCCATTGGAGTTGATCGCCCCGCCGAAGCTGATGAGCGCGGTGCTCTTTTCGGTCACCTCGATCAGCAGGTCGCGCTCGGGCTCGCCGTCAATCGGATCGAAGCCGGGCGGCGGTGGGATGGGCGTGACGCGGACGGTCTGGAAGAAGTCGCGACCCCGGAGTCGTTGTTCGCCGCGGGTCACGGCCTCGCTGTCGTAGGGGTCGCCTGGCGCGAGATCGAACTGCCGCAGGATGACCTTGTCCTGCGTCTTGTCGTTGCCGCGAATGCGAATGTTCCCGAGCTTGAACGGTTCGCCCTCGGAGATGGCGAACGTCAGATCGACGATGCCGGGCTCGAGGCGAAAGTCGGTGATCGGGCTGATGTCCAGGTGATCCGGATCGACCCGAATGCCTGGCGGCGGCCGCGAGTAGACGCGTGACAGCGGCACGTACGCCCGGACGATGTTGCCAACGGCCACCCGGACGTCGTCGCGGTCGTATGGAGCACCGATGACGACGCCAGCGTCCTCCACGGCCTTGCGAAGCTCCGCCTCGTCAGCGTCTTCGAGCCCATCGAACTTGATGCTGCCGACCTGATAACGACGACCTTCGTCGACCAGGAACTCGACCTTCACCTTGTCGCGAGCCGGCGACCAGACCAGGCGGCGGCCGATGCGGGCGTCGAAGAAGCCTTTGTCCGCCCGGTAGAAGCGCTGCAGCGACGCCACGTCCGCGTCGAGTTGACGCTGGTCGACGATGCCTTCGAAGCCGAAGAGTCCGAAGGGTCCGCGAATGCTCGTGCCGACCTGACGCTTGAGCTGCCGCTCGGTGAAACTCGTTGCACCGATGAAGTCGATGTTCACCACCGCCACAAACGGCCCCTCGGTGACGTCGAAGATGATCGCGTCCGTCTCCTCGTCACGCCGGACCGATACGGTGGCCAGGGCGTAGTTGCGCTGGCGATACGCCTGCTCCACGGCATCGGCGGCCAGGGCGAGGAGCGTCTCGTCGCCGCGCTCACCGGGCCGATAGCCCGACTCGAGTTCGACGATCCGCCGGAGTCGTTCGTCGCTGAGTCGGCGATTGTTGATGAACCGCAACTCCCCGGCAGGAGTGAGCTCTTCGACTTCGAAGACGACCTCGACGGTCGCGTCGTCGCCTTCGCCGAGCACGACGTACCGCGCCTCGACGCGACTGAAGCGGTTGAGCGCGAAGATCCGGCGGACGTCGGCCTCGACCTGGAACGCGTCGAACGGATCACCGGCCGATGTGCGGACCGCATTCAGGACGCGACGATCGCCGACGCGCTCGTTCCCGACGACGCGGACCTGGACGACGGGCAGGCCGGCTCGCGGGGTCACGACGCTGGGCTCGGCAGACGGTGCGTCTTCGGCTTGATCGGCCTGATTGGCTTGAACGGGCTCACCGTCCTGCCCGAAGGCAATGGGTGCCACCAGCAGGCATGCACCGACCACGAAGAGGGTCAGGAACCGTTTCGTGTTGATGGATTGGCCAAGCCGAGGCAAGCGGATGTCCTCCGTGACGACGTCGATGCCGGCGTGGCACAGGTGGCCTTCGGCGTGGGCTCAGCCGAGCGTAGCTTCCAGCCCGTCAGTCGCAACACCCGCGGAGGACACGGTCGCCTCCACCTCGTCCGCGGCTCTGGCAAGGCCGTCGTGGGCAGTGACTTTCGTGGCGAGTGACCGGCAGCGATCCGCGACGGCCGGGTCGTTGAGCAGGCGTTTCAGCAAGGTCGCGAGTCGTCCCGGCTTGAAGCGCTTTGGCACGATCGCCCCGCCGACGCCGAGATCGATCAGCCGTCGGGCGTTGTCGGGCTGATCGTGAGCCATCGGCATGACGATCTGTGGAATCCCGGCCGCGAAGCCCTGCGAGAGCGTCCCGATGCCGCCGTGGTGAACGACGGCCGCACAGCGTGGCAGAAGCCCAGAAAATGGAGCGAACGCGACGTGTCGCACGCCGGTCGGCAGGTCACTCGGCAAGTGATCGGCGTGCCGCGTGAGAAGCAAGCCGCGTCGCCCCAGGCGCTGGCAAGCCTCGACCGCGGCCTTGAAAAACGCCTCGCCGAAGAACATCGCGCTGCCGGGCGTGAAGGCGATCGGCGGGTCGCCCTCGTCGAGGAACGCAGCGAGGTCGGCCGGCAGTTGTTGCGTGTCGCGCTCGTCATAGAGCGGA
>JBCDKH010000219.1 GCA_038746835.1 Planctomycetota bacterium
CCCCTGTGGGGCCCGCCTGAGGGTTCGCCGGCGGGCCTCCCCCCCGCAGCTACCTTCCCGATCGGACACTGGCTCCGTGCTCATCGCGGGTCACGACGCTCATGTCGGAACCGACTCGTCTCATTGATTTACGAGACGCATCCGATATCGCTCGATGACGGAGGTCCAGAGTCGTTCGGTGCGGACCCAGCGAAGTGCTTGATCGGAGAGTCGATGCAAGAGTGCGGCTTCGTCTCGCGCTTGGCTGAGCGTCTCGGTCAGCGTCGGACGACGAGCGCCGGCGAGGTCGAAGAGCAGGCCAGTGTCGTCGTGGCGAATGACGTCGCGGATGCCGGGGGCGTCGGCACCGATCACAGGCACGCCCGCGGCCATAGCTTCGATGAGGACGAGACCGAAGCCTTCTGCCTCGCTGGGCAAAACCAGCACGTCGGCGTCGGCAAGAGCAACGTCTTTGTCGGCCCAACCATGGATGTGGACGCGATTTGAGCCAGACGCCGCCTGTTCGATGCGGCTTCGCTCCGGGCCGTCGCCGAAGACGTCGAGCGTGACGTTCTCGACCTGGCGAACAGCGTCGATCAGCATCGGGACGCGCTTCACCGGATCGAACCGCCCAAAGAAGACGACGCAGAGCGGCGAACCGGCGTCCCGAGCCGGCTTCGGCTGATCGACGACGGTCGCTTCATCGACGCCGTTCGGGATGACGTGCACCCGATCGGCCGCGACGCCAGCTCGGGATCGCGCGACATCGGCCACGCTTGGCGACGGCACGATGACGCCGGTCGCATGCTTCGCGGCCCAACGCTGCACCGGCCAGTGCCATCGCGGACGCGGCTGCGTCGTCTGAATCGACTGCCACCATCGCACGCCCGGCCGACCACGCGATGCGATCGCTGCGACGGTGTTCGCATGGACCAGCAGGCTTAGCACGACGTCGATCTCATGCTCATCGACGAGTCTGCCGAGGCGCGCGACAGCGTGAGGCAAGCCGAGGACACCGACGTCGAAGGCCGTCACGTCGACGCCCGCGTCGACCAGCTCCGTCGCGACCGCGTCCATCCCGCCGAGGCAGGCGACCTCGACATGCAGATCGTCCGTCGGCAGTCGCGTCGCCAACTCCTTGACGACCGTCGGCGTGCCGCCGGGCTTGAGGTCGGTGACAAACAGCAACAGCCGCGTCATGACGCCGCCCGCACCAGCGCTTCGAACAAAGCTGCCTGTCGCGACTCGCCTTCGATCGACTGTCGCTCCGGGTGCCACTGCACGCCGAGCCAGAACGGCTTCGTCGGATCTTCGATGGCCTCGACCGTCGTGTCCTGCGCGACGGCCGACGCGACAAGCCCCTCGCCGACCCGGCCGACGGACTGGTGGTGGCTGGTGTTGACGGCCAGAGCGACGACGCCGCAGGTCTTGGCAAGGAGGCTCTCCGGCCGGAGCGCGACGTCGTGCCGTTTGCTCCAGCCTTCGGGCTGGCGTGCGTGGAGTTCAGCCCGGCCGAGGTCGCCCAGGTGCTGGATGAGGCTTCCGCCGCGGACGAGGTTCATGATCTGCATGCCGAAGCAGATGCCCAGCGCCGGGATGCCGCGACGCTCCGCCTCCGTGACGAGGGAGCGCTCGTGTCGCTCGCGCTTCGGGTCGACCTGATTGCAGGCTGGATGCCACTCTTCGCCCCAGGCCGCCGGATCAGGATCGTTGCCGCCGGAAAAGACGATGCCCTGAACAAACGACGGCAGTTCCAGGTCATCGTGAAACGGCAGCAGCACCGGTTCGCCGCCGGCGAGGCGGACGGCTTCGACGCAGGCATACGACAACTGGTACCGGTCGCGGCTCCGGTCGTGATCGAGGGTGATGCCGATGACGGGCTTGCGTTTGATGGGCTCAATCTACGCGCGATCCAAGTCGGGAAACACCGAAGGAGCTGTCGTGTGCGTGAAGCGACCCTCCCCGACGCATGGTCGGGAAGGGTCGAGTCCAATCCGGATGATCGCTTCGCTCACATCACGGCTTCAGCGACGACGGCGCAGAAGCGTCAGCGCACCCGCACCGAGCATCGCGATGCTGCCAGGCTCGGGAATGACGACGCTGACGCGGAACGCAGACTCGAGGTCGTCGCCAGAGCCGGTCGTGCCGAGCGTGTCGACGTCGGCGGTGAAGTAGACGTCGACGACGCCGTTGATTCGCTCGCCCACGGCCAGGTTGCGAAGGCCCGTGAAGTTCGAGAGCGTTCCCGCGTCGGCCGCATCGACGACGCCGTCGTTGTTGGAGTCGACCGCGTCGCCCTCGACGAGGACGATCTCGCCGTTGACGATGAGGACCTCGACGTCGCCCGAGCCGAAGTCGACGTCCCAGATGACGGCCCAGTCGCCGCTCTCGTTGAGGTCGGCCCATTCGATCGCACCGTCGACGGTCCCACTGCCGATCGCGTCGCCTTCACGCAGGACGATCTGGTCACCCAGGTAGAGAAACTCGTCGAAATTGAAGTCGCCCGCCGTGTCGCCGGTGACGAGCAGCGTTCCGGCCTCGTTGATCTTGACGGCGTCGAAGTTGTCCCACGCCTCGCCCGCAAGACCACCAGCGGCCGCCTCGATGGCCGTGCCCTCGCGGAGCAGCCCGCCACCCGCGCTGGTCGCGGCGACGTCGTTGACGACGATGATGCCGTCAACCGAGGTCAGCGCGTCTAGTGCGACCTCGTACGCGTAAAACGTGCCGTCTGCGCTCACGCCGCCACCGAAGCCCGGCGAGGCGGAGGAGCCGACGATCTCGCCGCCGGTGCCACCGACAACGTCGCCAGCAACGATGAGCGGTTTGACATCGCCGACGTCGTCGACGCTGAAGACGCCGCGTGCCTGCGTTCCGCCGCCCTGGACCGTCCCGAACCCACCGACGAAGTGCCCAAGACCCCCGGAAGAGATGTCAGGTCCGGAGCCAAACGTCCAAAACGTGCCAGGAACGGGTGTGGCCTCGGGCTCGAGGATCGCCTTGATCGAGTTGCGGTAGATGGCCTCGTCTCCGTCGATGACGAGACCGTTGAGGACGTCGAGCGTGTCGCTGACGCCGAAGAAGCTCTCGACACCCGTCACTGTGCCTTCGGCCAAAACGTCGCCCTCGCTGCGGAAGAGAGTGAGCGTCGACGGGTCGAGCGAGCTGGTGGCGTAGACCCGGCTCAGGCTGTCGGTGTCCGCCAGCGTCACGCCCCAGCCGCCGACGCCGTTGGCGGCGACGTTGCTGATGGTGTCGACGATGACGGCCGAGTCGCCCGGCAGTGCCGAGCCCTCCGTAAGCAGCGCCGAGGCAACGAGTTGACCCGCCGCCGGCGAGGCCGCCGCAGCGACCACGGGGACGGCGAACAGAACACGATGAGATTTCGACAGACGCATCTCTCTCCAAGATTTGAGCAACACTCACCCGCAGCGACCGACTCGCCGCGCTGCCGACAAACGTCGCGATTTCATTCGATAAGTCAAGGCAAATTGATCATGCACGGCGGCAGCTGCCCTCTCGCGAACCGCTAGCGTCAGCCGTGCAGCACCCTGAGCTCACGCGCCTGGGAATCGACGTTCGCGTCCGCCGCCACGCCCGCGCCCGGCGGGTCAGCATGCAGCTCAGCGACGACGGCCTTCGCGTGACGCTGCCGAGGCGGGCACCCCTCGCTGCCGCTCGTCAGCTGATCGACCAGCACCTCAGCTGGATCGTCGAGCGACGCGAGAGCCAGCAGCAACGTGACGACGACGCCCGACACGAGCTCGGCCTGACGCCCGGCCACGTCCTGCTCCGCGGCCGGCCAACCTCGCTCGACGACCTGCCAAAACCGAGCGAGCCTCACCTCCGCAAGCTCGCTCGCGCTGACATCGAAACCGCACTCGACCATCGACACGACGTCGCCAGGCGACCCTGGAACCGACTGACGATCCGCGACCAGCGGACCCGCTGGGGCAGCTGCTCAACCCGCGGCACGCTCTCGTTCAACTTCCGCCTCGTCATGGCCCCGCCGGCAGTGCTGGACTACCTCGTCGTCCACGAACTCTCACATCTCGACGTGCCCAACCACTCGCGGGCGTTCTGGCAGACCGTCGCCGCGAACTGCCCCGATTACAAGGAGCACGAAGCGTGGCTCAATCGCTTTGGGGGAACGCTGCTCCGTTGGAAGGCTCCGAGGTAATCGACGTGGCACGTGTCGATCACGAAATCCATATGGAGAGTTAGCCGCCCGCGTCAGCGGGCGCGTGCCAACACCGCGTGCGCCCGCTGACGCGGGCGGCTACGTCATCCAAACTCGAGAGCGGAACCGCTCCCCTCCTGAGGTCGTCACAACCACACCGAACTCACGCCATCGCCAGCGCGGCGTCTTTGGCTTGCTTGGCCTTGCTGCGGTCGGCGCGCTTGCGATCGGTCTCCTTGAGCATCTGCTTCCGCAGCCGAACCGCCGTTGGGGTCACCTCGACGTACTCGTCGCCCTCGACGTACTCCAGCGCCTGCTCGACGGTGGGCTTCCATGCGGGCTTGAGGTACTCGGCCGCGTCCTTGCTGGTCGTGCGGAAGTTGGTCAGCTGCTTCGCCTCGGTGATGTTGACGACGATGTCGTTGTCGCGGGCGTGCTCGCCAACGACCATGCCCTCGTAGACCTCGTCGGTCGGGGCGACGAACAGCGTCCCGCGCTGCTGGAGCTCGTTGATCTTGTACGTCGTGGCCTTGCCAGCCATGTTGGCGATCATGACGCCCGCTGATCGTCCGCCAGGGTCGCTCTTGGCGGCCGGCTGATACGCGGCGAAGTTGTGGTGGACGATCGCCTCGCCCGCCGTCGCCGTCAGCAGCCGCGTCCGCAAACCGATCAGCCCACGGGCAGGAATCGAAAACTCGAGGTGCGTTGTGCCTTGGCGTTGATCCATCTTCTCCAGCGTCCCGCGACGCAGGCCGACCATCTCCATCACCGGCCCCTGCTTATCCTCGGGAACGTCGACCACCAGCCGCTCGACCGGCTCCATCAACTGACCGCTCTCGTCCTTCCGCAGGACAACTTCCGGCTTGCCGACCGACAGTTCGTATCCCTCGCGACGCATCGTCTCGATCAGAATGCCCAGGTGCATCAGCCCACGACCGCTGACCCGCATCGCGTCGTTGTCGGCCGTGTCTTCGACCTTCAGCGCGACGTTGCTCTCCAGCTCACGATGCAGACGATCGCGGATCTTGCGGCTCGTCACGTGATCCCCGTCCTTGCCGACGAACGGCGAGTCGTTCACGCGAAACGTCATCGTCAACGTCGGCGGCTCGATCTCCAACGCCGGCATCGGACTCGGATTCTGCGGGTCGATCACGCTGTTCCCGATCTCCACATCCGGCAAGCCCACGAGCGCCACGATGTCCCCCGCCGACGCCTCGTCGACGTCCTTCCGCCCGAAACCCTCGAAGACCTGCACCTGCTGAACCCGGCCCGCCTTCTCGCCCTCCCGGCCGACGGTCTTGATCTGCATGTTCGTCTTGATCGTCCCGCCCCAGACCCGCCCCACGCCGATCCGCCCGACGTACTCGCTGTACGCCAGCGTCTGAATCCTCATCCGCAGCGGCCCATCGACGTCGGCTTCGGGCCCCGGCACCTGCTTCAAGATCGCCTCGAAAATCGGCCGAATGTCCTCGCCCTTCTGGTCGACGTCCTCACTCGCCCAGCCGTCTCGCCCGCTCGCGTAGAGCACCGGGAAATCGAGCTGATC
>JBCDKH010000220.1 GCA_038746835.1 Planctomycetota bacterium
CATAGAACGGGCTCTGGCCCATGTAGAGCGCACTGAAGACAATGGTCGAGTGAAGCGAGTCGATCTCATAAGACGTCGACTCCTGCATGACCGCCGCGGGAGCAGAGCGGATGTGCGGCACGACGGAAACGCCTGCGATGGCGACGACGGAAGCGAGAGCGATGGAGCTGAGGCGGCGGGACATGATGCGTTGGGGTGAGGAGAAAGTCGGGCGGTGTTTTTAGATGGCCGTTTGAACAAGTTATCCGGAGGTGACAAGCGCCGACAACGGCGGAAGTCGCGGCGTGGGCCGAACTTTTCGGCGGGCCGACGTAGCGTCGGGCATGTCGTCGTCCGCACCGCCGCCTCCGCCGCCGCCAGAGGGTGGCTCGCCGCCGATCGATCCGCGCGGCGTCCTTCGCCCGCCGGGGTCGCCGGCGATGTCCGCCAGTTCGCCCAGCTCGCCGCCGACGGGTTTGCCGGGCGGTGCGCCGCCGTTGGGTGCTGGCGGGGTCATACCACCGCCGCCGCCCGGTCTTTTTCCGCCGCCGCCGGGATTCGGCGGGTTCCCACCGCCGCCCCAACGGCGTCGTAGCGGCCTGCGGACGGCCCTTTTCGTCGTCGGCGCGATCGTCGTCTTCGGCGGCATCCTCCTCGGCGGGATCGTCCTCATCGGCACGATCGCCGGTGCCGGGGCGGGCTCGTCGCCGATGAATCGCGTGGTCAAGCAGACGGTCCAATCGGGTGCCAGCGACCAGGTCATCGCGATCATTCCCGTCAATGGCCTGATCATCGACGAGACCGAGTCGGCAATTGCTCGCTATGTCGCTGCCGCAGAAGAGGATACGAACATCAAGGCGGTCGTGCTGCACGTCTCCTCGCCAGGCGGGACGGTGACGGACTCCAACCAGATCTACGAGAATCTGCTCAGACTCAAGGAAAATCGACCGAATCTGCCGATCGTCGCCCACTTCGACGATGTCGCCGCCAGCGGCGGGTACTACGTGGCCTGTGCGGCCGACGAGATCGTTGCCGAGGAGACGACCATCACGGGCAGCATCGGCGTGCTGATCCAGTACCCGCAATTGTCCGGTTTTGCGAAAAAAACAGGGATTCGGTTCCAGACGATCGTCGCCGACGGCTCGCCGCGGAAGGCGTTTCTGGACACCTTCGAGGAGCCGGACGACGAGGACTTGGCGGACGTCAAGTCGTTGTTAAACAAGCAGTACGACATCTTCCGCGACGTCGTGGAGGCGGGTCGTGGCTCGAAGATCAGAGAGGCCGGTTCGAGCGTCGACGAGGTGGCGAGCGGAGCCGTCTTCGTCGGCGAGCAGGCGCTGGAGCTGGGGCTGGTCGACAAGATCGGCATGATCAGCGACGCGACCGGCTCCGCCGCGGCCTTAGCCGGCCTGCAGAATCCGAAGGTCGTCCGCTTCGGCAGGCCTCCGACGGTGCTGGAGCAGATCGGCTTGGCTGAGGCGAAATCGCTCGATCTTCAGGGAGAATCGGCGAAAAGCCTAGCCGTCGAGCTGTTGCACGAGGCGACGAGCCCGCGCGTGCTCTACCTTTACAACGGGGCCCGCTAGGCCGGCTAAGACAAAATCGACGTTCGGTCGATTTTCGAGCTTGCGTTCCCCGATCGATTCCCTAACCTGGAGCCTTCCGGGCCCAGGCGGCGTGACCTCTGTCCAGCCCGGCATCGGTGTGGGCCACCCGTGGCAGGTGACGTCTCGCGCGTCGCTCCCCACGGGCCGCCCCGTGCAACTGGATGCACTGCCGATCACCACCAGGTCACGACATTCTCGCCGGCTGGCCCGGGCACGCCTTGTCCATCAACGACTTCGGCGTACGCGAGCGGGCAGACACCCGGCACGAAAGGTTCGTAAATGCCAAAGGCATCTTCCAAGTCGACCGCGCGCATGTCGGTCGAAGACGTCGCCTCCCTCCGTGCAGACGCCTCCGCCAAGGGCACCGCCCTCGGCCGGGCCGTGCAGCAGATCGAGCGCCAGTTCGGCAAGGGCTCTGTCATGAAGCTCGACGGCGATCCGCAGCCCATCGACGGCATCCCCACCGGGAGCCTCAGCCTCGACATCGCCCTGGGTGGGGCGGGCATGCCAAAAGGTCGAATTATCGAGGTTTATGGACCGGAATCGTCCGGCAAGACGACGCTGGCCCTGCACACCATCGCGTCAGCCCAGAAGCAGAATGGCGTGTGCGCCTTCATCGACGCCGAGCACGCCCTCGACCCGACGTGGGCCAAGCGGCTGGGCGTGAAGCTGGACGAACTGCTTGTCAGTCAACCCGATACGGGCGAGCAGGCGCTGGAGATCTGCGAGCTGCTGGTCCGCTCCAACGCGGTCGACGTCATCGTCGTCGACTCGGTTGCGGCCCTGATTCCACGGGCGGAGATCGAGGGTGAGATGGGCGACACCCACGTCGGCCTACAGGCTCGGCTGATGAGTCAGGCGCTTCGCAAGCTGACCGGTGCGATCAACCGCAGCAAGTGCATGGTCATCTTCATCAACCAGATACGCGAGAAGATCGGCGTCATGTTCGGCAGCCCCGAGACCACGCCGGGTGGCCGGGCCTTGAAGTTCTACAGCTCGATCCGCATCGACGTCCGCCGCACCGGCAGCATCAAGGACGGCGACACGGCGGTCGGGAACCGGACGCGGACGCGTGTGGTCAAGAACAAGATCGCTCCCCCATTCCGCGATGCCGAGTTCGACATCATGTTCGACCGCGGCATCAGCTACGAGGGTGATCTGCTGGACCTTGCCGTGAACGAGGACATCGTCAACAAGAGCGGTGCCTGGTTCAACTACGGCGACACCCGCCTGGGGCAGGGCCGGGAGAACTCGAAGAACTTCTTGCACGAAAACCCGGATCTTTGTGAGGAAATCCGGCACAAGGTGCTCGAAGCCAAGGGTCTGACCAAGCGTTTGGCGGAGGAAGCCGAGGGCTACGACGAGGACCCGGTCGAATCGCCCGATGGTGAGCTGGTTGAGGCGTAAGCGTCTTCAGCTAAGCGAGAATCAGCCGCACCCGATCCCTCGGGTGCGGCTTTTCCTTTGAGTTTCGCTTGTTTTCAGGCTGGTACGTCGAGCTTGAAGCGGCGCATCTTCTTGAAGAGCGTCGCCCGGTTGATGCCCAGCGCCGCGGCGGTCTTCTGGCGTGACCAGTCGTGCCGCTCTAGGGCCGCCAGCAGGACAGGGCGTTCGAGGGCTTCCATCGCGTCTTTCAAGGGAAGATCGAGCACTTTTTCGAGGTCGGCCGAGACGTCGAGCATCGGCGGCTGGTGCAGTGCGGCGGCTCGGATCGGCTCGGGCAGGTCATCGACGTCGATGTCCAGCGATCGGCACAGCACGGCTGCGCGTTCAATGGCGTTCTCGAGCTCGCGGATGTTGCCGGGCCAGTCGTATCTGCCCAGCGCGTCGACGGCACCCGGAGTGAACCCCGCAAGGTCACGGCCGAGGCGTTCCTTGAACCGGCCGAGGAAGTGGTCGGCCAGCAGTGGCACGTCGCCGGCCCGATCCCGCAAGGGTGGCAATTCCACGGAAACGACGTTGATTCGGTAAAACAGGTCCTCTCGGAACTGGCCGGCCTGGACGAGTTCGCCGAGGTCGGCGTTACTGGCGACGACGAACCGCACGTCGGCTCGAACCGGCTTGTTCGAGCCCAGCGGCTCGTAGATCCGTTCCTGCAACACGCGGAGCAGCTTCACCTGCATCGCCAGCGGGGCGGAGTTGATCTCGTCAAGGAAGAGCGTGCCACCCTCCGCGGCGGCGAGTCGACCTTCGCGATCGCGGTCGGCGCCGGTGAAGGCACCCTTCACATGACCGAACAGCTCGGCCTCCAACAGGTTGTCTGGCAACGCGCCGCAGGCGACTTCGACGAACGGCCCGGCGTGTCGGCCGCTGAGTTGGTGGATCGCGCGGGCGAGTTTTGACTTGCCGGTGCCGCTTTCACCGCGGACGAGGACGGTGGTCGGCGTGTCGGCGACGCGGGCGACGGTTTCGAAGACCTCAACCATCCGCCGATCGCTCCCGACGATGCCGGCCCGATCGCCCAGGCCGAGCGCGTCATCGAGCTCGCGCTGCAGCCGACGGTTGTCGTGCAGCAAGGTCTGCTGCGACAGGGCTCGGCGGACGGCGTCGCGGATCTCGTCGTCGACGATCGGCTTGACGAGATAGTTGAATGCCCCGGCACGCGTCGCCGCGACGGCGTCTCGAATCGAGCCGAACGAGGTGAGGACAATGCTGAAGGTTTCAGGGTGATCCCGCGACAGCCGACGCAGGAAACCACTGCCGGCGGCAGCGAGATCGGCGACGACGAGCTGAGCCGGCTGGTCGGCCAGGAGGGCGAAAGCGTCGTCGGCACCAGCTGCGTCGGCGACGTCGTACCCATCGTCACGAAGAAGCTGCGCGAGCGACCGCCGCAGGAGGCGATCGTCGTCGAGCAGCAGGAGGCGTGGCGTGGGCATGGGACGGCGCGTGCCACGCGCTGCCGCGGACACTTCTTCGACATCGGCCAGCAGCAGCGAGGCGGTACAGTCCGGCCATGCGGATTGCGGTCCTCTTCAGCGGCGGTGGCACGACGTTGCAGAACCTCATCGACGCCACCCGCGACGGCCGGCTACCAGGTATCGAGATCGTGCAGGCGCTTTCCAGCCGACGCGACGTCGGCGGGATCGCCCGGTGCGAGCAGGCGGGCGTGCCGTGTGACGTGGTCGATCGCCGCGATCATCTTGAAGTGATGAGCCACTCGAAGGCCGTGTTCGCGAAGCTCGATGAGGCGAAGCTCGATCGGCTGGTGCTGGCGGGCTGGATGAACCGCCTCGTCCTGCCGCCGGCGTGGCTGGACAAGCGGGTCATCAACGTGCATCCGAGCCTGCTGCCGGCCTTCGGCGGCAAGGGCATGTACGGCCGACACGTCCACGAGGCGGTGCTGGCCCGTGGCTGCAAGGTGACGGGTTGCACGGTGCATTTCGTCGATAACGGGCTCGACACCGGGCCGATCATCGACCAGCGGGTCGTGCCGGTGGAAGAGGGCGATTCTGCCGAGTCGCTTGCGGCTCGAGTTCAGGCGGCCGAGCGGGAAGCGCTGGTAGACGCGTTGCGGATGTTGGTGTAAAGTACGGTAATGAGCGATCGGGCGAATTCGAATCGGATCGCATTGCTCGAAGCGATGCGGCAACAGCCGTTCAACCCGTTCCTCGTCGGGCTTGAAAACGGGGATCGCTTTCAGGTCCGGCACCCTGAAAACCTCGCATTCGACCCCGACGAAGACGGCAATAATCGAGTTAGCATTTTGCTGAAGAAGACGTCGGTGCTGACGTCCCTTGACGCAATCACCGGGATCGCAATCACCGATACGGCTGCGACGCTGCCCGATTCATCGGATGCTGTCTAGCTGGAACCAGGTAGACCGTGTTGGCTGCATCTGCAGGACGCGTTGTGGCGTGATCGTCGGTCACTCGTCTTGGCAGCCGCCCCCGGGTTTCACGGATGTGACGCCCTTGCCCACTTCCTCCACAACGCCGCAGCCCTCATGGCCGAGAATGCAGGGAAAGAGCCCTTCAGGATCCTCAC
>JBCDKH010000221.1 GCA_038746835.1 Planctomycetota bacterium
CGTCACGTCCATGATCCACAGGCGGATGCGCCTCGACGACGGTGTCGAGGCCATGCGTATCGCGAATGCGGCTGGCGTGTTAAAGGTCTTGCTGACGATGTGAAAGAGACGCACGGCCCGCGGATCGCAGGTCCCAGTGCAGGGGCATCATGACGACTTCGACGACCAAACCGACCGCCATCGTGATCCGAGACAGCCGCCGCGAAAGCGACGTGCTCCTGGCGGCGGTGAAGACGGGCCATGAGGTGTTTGAGGTGGATGTGCCGGACGACGTCGAGACTCTGGTCGCCGCGACGGCTGCGCTCGCGAGGCTCGTCGTTGCGGCCCAGCAGTCTGGCGCACGCGTCGCCTTCCTGCCGCTGCGTCTTGCCGCCAGCGAAGTCGCGCAAGGCCTCGAGTGGCAACAGACGGCCGAGGAACTCCTCCGCCACGGCCACGGCCTGGATGAGCTTCGGATCGAGATGCCCCTGCTCGAACACGACGACCGCCGCCTCGACGATCTCGCCAACCAACTCGGCATGCCCAACCGCGCCGCCGCGTAGCTGTGTGCCTCGTCATCCCGAGCGCAGCCGAGGGACCTCGTCCGGCTCGGGACGCAAGGACCAAGCGAGGTCCTTCAACTCTCTGCGCTCGCTCAGGATGACGGAGAGACCCTGTATCGCGTTTACATCCGATTTGGATGCTCGATCCCCAGCAGGTCGAGCCCCTGCGCGATCGTCCGCCCGGCCAGATCGGCCAGGGCGAGTCGGCTCTGCCGCTGCTCGCCTTCGCTCTTGAGGATCGGACACGCATCGTAAAACCGGCTGAAGGCACGTGCCAGGTCGTAGAGGTAGGTGCACAGCACGTGCGGCCTCAGATCCGCGGCGACTTGTCGGACGACGTCGCCGAACTCGATCAGGGCCTTGGCCAGGGCGAGTTCTTCCTCGGCCTCGAGCGTGGTGATCCGCCCGTCCGACGTCACGCCGGCCTGTGCGGCCTTGTCCAAGACGCTCCGCACGCGGGCGTGCGCGTACTGCATGTACGGACCTGAATTGCCGTCCAGCCGGAGCATCTCGTCGAAGCTGAAGACGTAGTCGCTGGACCGGTCTTTGGAAAGGTCTGCGTACTTCACCGCGCCGATGCCAATCGCCCGCGCGAGATCGGCCTTGCTGTCGTCGGGCAGGTCGCGTGACATCTCGTCGACCACGCTCCGCGCCTTTTGAACGGCAATGTCGAGCAGGTTGAGAAGCTGCAGCACCTCGGGCCCAGCGTCGGGAGGGAGCGATTTGTCCAGGTTTTTCGTCGAAATCTTCCGCCCGTCGTGCCCGAGTACGTTGCCGAAGACCGCGTGCTCGAACGTCACGCCTCCCGGCCAGCCGGCTTGCTCGACGGCTTTGTCGTAGGTGGCGAAGAGCTGCTTGAAGTGCTGCTGCTGCTCGGCCCCAACGACGTAGATGACCCGATCGGCCTTGAGGTGTTTGGCCCGATACTCCGCGGCCGCGAGGTCGGTCGTGCCGTAGCAGAACCCGCCGTTGGACTTGCGAATCATCAGCGGGGCCTTGAAGCCGTCGGTGAAGCTGACGACGGCCCCGTCGCTCACCTCGGCCACGCCGGTGTCGAGCAGCTCCTGCGTCAAGCCCGGCAGACGATCGTTATACGAGCTCTCGCCGCGCTCGTCGTCGACGGTGAGCAGGACGCCCAGCGTCTCGTAGACCTGCTGGGTGTGCTTGCGCGTCTCGTCAACAAACCGTTGCCAGGCAACGCGTTCTTTCTCGTCGCCGCGTTGCAGGGCGACGACGGTATCGCGTGCCCGGGCTTTGAAGTCTTCGTCGGAATCGAAGCGTTGCTTGGCCTGGCGGTAGAAGCCCTCGAGGTCGCCGATGTCGGCTTCGTCCACGCCGCCGGCTTCGCGGAGCCGCTCGATGAGCATCCCGAATTGCGTGCCCCAGTCGCCTGTATGGTTTTGCCGGACAACGTCTTGGCCTAGGAAGGTGAAGACGCGGGCCAATGCGTCGCCGATGACGGTGGTCCGGATGTGCCCGACGTGCATCTGCTTGGCGATGTTCGGGCTCGAATATTCGACGACGACCCGCTGTGGATCACCGTCAGTCGCGATCCCAAGCCGTTGACTCGCAAGCGATAACGTCGCCTGCTCCGCGACCCAGTCCGGGGCGAGACGGAAGTTGATGAACCCAGGCCCGGCCACCTCGGGCGCGCTGGCGAGCATCGGCAGGTCCCCCAGCTTGGCGACCACCTGCTCGGCGATCTGACGCGGATTCGCCTTCTCGCCACGCTCCTTCTTGATCCGCCCGGCGACGCTCATCGCGGCGTTCGCCTGCAGATCGCCCATCGTATTGTTGTGACAGGCAGTGACTTGCGGATCGACGTCGTCGAACCCGCTCACCTCGGCAAAGGCTTCGGCGACGGCTTGCTGGAGGGCCTGGCGGGGCGACTGGGCGGTGGGAGGCTGCATGGTGCGCGGGCTATCGGCGCGACGTTTCGACCTGAAACTCGCGGGGCGACCGATCGTATAGTGGGCGTGAGCCACGCGGCGGCCCTAGCCGGCCAGGCCGTTTGGCTACTGCTGGCATCGACGCCGGCCGATGAACCCGTAGGTATGGCAATCATGACGATCGAGGCACCGACGCGACGAACCGACTCCTCCCGCTTCGCCGCTCGTCGGCTCCTCCTGGCCTGCACCGCTGCCGTCGCCTTCACGGGTCTCGCCTGCGTCGGTCAAGCCATTGCCGAAGAAGAGGTTCGGCCGTCGGGCGTGATGCTCGCCGGCAGCAGCGACTCGGCCGTCGGTGACGCCGTCCGCATTGCTGCTTCGCCCGAACTCGTTAATGCATCGACACTTAAGCGTCGTGCCATCGACGCGGCCCGCGACGGGCAGCTCGACGAGACGCGCGATCTGCTGACCCAGGCCTTGCAGCTCCGTCCGGACGACCCGTCGCTCCGGCAGATGGACGCGTGGGTCGCCGACTTCCAGGAGCAGCGCGAAGCCTTCGCCGCAGATCGCAAGGAAGCCTTCGAGCGTCAGGTCGCCGACGTCAAAGTGTTGCGGGACAATGGCTTCCGCTCCCATGCGATCCGAGCCGCACACGGCGCCGCCTCGCTCGCGGACGACGAGCAGGCATTCAAGAGCCAAGCGTGGGTACGCGATCTGATCGTCGAGTCCGAAAAGCTCGGCCTCGCCTACGAGGAGAACGGCCAGTGGCTCAAGGCAATGAGGGTTTGGGCGGACCTTGCGGGTATTGAGGGCCAAGAGGTGAAGTGGTCCGAAGGCCTCAAGCGGACTCAGCGACACGTCCGGCTGCTCGCGACCTACGTGCCGGAGCATCTTTCTGAGTTACGGGAGGAGACCCAAGAAGAGCTCGAGGCCGTCGACAAAGTTCTCGCCGACGCCCGCCAGGAGCCTGACTCCGACATAGACGATCCGGACGTCACCGACGGCGAGGCGGGCGATGCCGACGACGCTCCGGCGACCCGGCCGGGTACCGAAGATGCCGAAATCCTCGCCGAGGAATTCAAGCGCGACTGGCGCGACTCGGTCGAGGGCATCACGATGACGATGCTCCGCGACGCGCTGAAAGACGCCCGGCAGTACCACGTCCGCGAGTCGTCCATGCAGACGATGCTCCTCGGCGGGATTGACGCGCTCGACGCGGTCGCCACGACCCGCGGGCTCGAAGCCGCCTTCGCCTCGCTCGACGACGCCGAAGCCCGCGACCGGTTCCGCGCCGGGCTGGCTGACCTGCGCATGGGTGTCGAGGTGGGCGACGATGCCGACGACGGCGACGTGTCGACGCTGCTCCGCTCGCTGACCGCGCTGAACAACCGGACGATCCAGCTGCCCGACGAGGTGCTCGTCTCCGAGTTCGCCGACGGCTCGATGTCCGAGCTGGACCCCTTCACCGCCGTCATCTGGCCGAGCCAGGTGGCCGAGTTCCGCAAGAGCACGTCCGGCAGCTTCGTCGGCGTCGGCATCAAGATCCGCGCCGAGCAGAGCGGCGACCTCCGCGTCGTCAGCCCGCTCCTGGGTGGACCCGCCATCGAGAGCGGCATCAAGTACGGCGATGTCATCACCCACATCGACGGCAAGAGCGCCAACGGCATCAACGACTCCGATGCCGTCAAGGTCATCACCGGCGAGCCCGGCACCGAAGTCACCCTCACCATCAGAACCGTCGACGGCGACGTCACCGATCACACGCTCGTCCGCCGGGAAATCGACGTCCGATCCATCACCGGCTGGCGGCAACGCCCCGGCGGCGGGTGGGACTGGCTGGCCGACGAGGAGTCGAACATCGGCTACCTGCGCCTGACAAATTTCCAGAAGAACACGGCAGAAGAGCTCTCCGACGCCCTCGTCGAGCTCGAAGCGATGGACGTCCGCGGCATCGTCCTCGACCTCCGCTACAACCCCGGCGGCCTCCTCGGGACGGCGGTGGAGGTCTCCGACCAGTTCCTCACCGGCCGCGAGGGCAACGGCGAAATCGTCTCCACTCGCGGCGAACGCAACGTCGTCCGCCGTCAGGCCTATCGCGCCAGCCGAAGCCGCGACGACGTCCGCGTGCCGATGGTCGTCTTGGTCAACGGCTACTCCGCCTCGGCCAGCGAGATCGTCAGCGGAGCGCTCAAGGACAACGGCCGAGCACTGGTCGTCGGCGAGCGCACCTTCGGCAAGGGGAGCGTGCAAATGCTCTTCAACCTCGGCAGCCGCGGCGCCGAGGCATGGCTGAAGCTCACCACCAGCCACTACTACCTGCCCAGCGGCCGAAACATCCACAAGGAAGAGCTCGATACCGAGTGGGGCGTCGACCCGGACGTCGTGGTGCAGATGACGCCCACCCAGGCCCGCGACGCCATCCTCGCCCGCCAAGCCCTGGACGTCCTCCGCGATGACGGCACCGCCGCCACGGTCAAGGTCGACGACGAGGACCAGGACGCGATGGAAGTCCTCCTCGACAGCGACGCCCAGCTCTCCGCGGCCTTGCTGCTGCTCCGCATGCAACTGGCGAGCGATGCGGTCTGAACCGATCGAGGTGAGAGGGGAATGCTTCGCCCGGCGTCTCGACTCATCGTCAGCATGCCGCGTCCGCTAAACTGAACAGCGATGGACTGGCGAGAGCACATCACGGTCGATCCAGCAATCTGTCACGGCAAGGCATGCCTCAAAGGAACGCGTGTCCTCGTGAGCGTCGTCCTCGACAATCTCGCTGCAGGTTTCACGCCTCAAGGGATTCGTGAGAGCTACCCGACGGTCACTGCCGAGCATGTCGCCGCTGCCCTGGCCTACGCGGCAGAGTTGTCGCGTGAACGTGTAATCGCGCTACCTTCGTCGCAGACGTCGAAAGTCGCGTGATGCCGCTTGCGTTCAAGATCGACGAAAATCTGCCCCAGGAAGCCGCAGCGTTGCTGAGAGAAGCCGGCTACGACGCTGTCACGGTGATCGACCAAGGCCTCGAAGGTGGCGCGGATGACCCTCTCGCTGAGATCTGCCGGGCAGAGGGCAGGGCACTCGTCACGCTC
>JBCDKH010000222.1 GCA_038746835.1 Planctomycetota bacterium
CACCACCGCGGCTGCCGCGTTGTCCATGGTCGAGGACAATCCCGGGCTGACCTTGATGTACGTCCGGTCCGGCAGCCGTCGACGCAGCTTCGCCACCGTCACGGTTGTCGCCAGCCCCGGATCGCCGTATCCACCGATGACCAAGACCGGAACGTCGTCGTTGACCGTTGCTGCTGGCACCGCGGCGTCACGCGTCGGCATGCCGGCACACCCGACAACCGAAAACAGACACAGCAGCAGCCATCGCACGCATCGACTCTAAATCTTCGTCGCGATCACGTCGAGGAAGGTCCGACCTTCTTCCCGATACTTGTTCTCGAAGTTCGTCTCGACGACCGGGTCCGTCCCACGCCGGCAGCGGTCGACACGCAGCGGGCCAGCCTTGAAGACAGTCTCGATCTGTTCCGCGTAGTCGGGATGGTCCGTCACAGCCCGAATCGTCCCGCCGTTGACCAGGCAGCGGCAGACGGTGTCGAGGAAGGGCGGCTGGATCAGGCGTCGCTTGTTGTGCCGGGCTTTGGGCCAGGGGTCTGGGAAGTAGACGTGGAACGCTGCGACGGAGGCATCGGCGATGTGGTCTCGCAGGAAAACGCTTGCATCGGCTCGGGCCATGCGAACGCGGTCGCCAAGTCCGTTTCGACGAAGCCGGTCACACGTCGAACGCCAGTAAAACCGGGCCCATTCGATGCCGAGGAAGTTGACGTCCGTCCGCCGGGCAGCCTCGCGGACAAGAAACGTCCCCTTGCCGCTACCGATCTCCACTTCGATCGGTAGGCCGTTGCCATACAGCGTGTTGAGGTCGATCGGCTTGCCCAGTCCATCCTCTGGCAGGGCGACAGGCTCGATGATCAGGTCGCTCTTGCTCGGCACCGGGCGGCACGTTAGCCCGACACTCGGAGCCCGCTGGAGCGCATCCAAGCCATCGCTGCGTTTTGCAGCATCGTCGGGCAGACTTGCCGAGCCGACGAGCGATTGGCGTCGTGGTCAAAGAGTCCACGTACGCACCTGATGCCGATCATCGGGCGAGATCAGCGAGATGGCTCCCGAGAAAACGCTTTCGAAGAACCGAAAAACCGCTTGACATTGCGATCTCGCCCGATCAAACTGCTCTGTCAGTGGATATGGTTCAGAAATCGTCCTCCCGAACCGGTGCGGCTGCCGACAAAGTGGGCAGCGAGGACTTCCTCCGTCAGCCGTTCCCGGCGCGCGGGGCCGTCGAGGCGCTTCAACGACGCGTCGTGCAGGACCTTCGCCGACGCATGCCGCCGCCGGGTTCGCCGTTCCCGACGGATGGCGAGGTCGTTCAGCGATCGGGTCTGAGTCGGTCGACCGTCCGACGGGCGTTCACGGAGCTCCAGCGCGAAGGCTGGCTCAGCCGAGAGGCCGGTCGAGGTACGTTCGTCGGCCCGCGTCTCGGTGTGCCGGATTCGGGAACGTCGACGATCTCTCCGGAAGGACAGCCGCTGCGTGCCGGGGCGACGCTCCGGATTGCCGTGGTGATGTTCGACATTTCGGCGCTGAACCGCGACTGGATCACGCCGACGATCCTGTCCGGCATCGACGAGCAGGCCGAGGAAATCGGCGCGGCCGTCGAGCTCCTGGGCCTGCGTGAAAAGGACACCGACTCGCTTGGAAGACGTCTCGAGCGCACTCGGCCCGACGTGCTGATCTCGCTCGCCGCCCAGCCGCGTGATGCGCTCTTGCTTCGCGACGCGATGCGGCTCGGCATTCCGACGCTCGTCGTCGGCACCGCTCACCAGTTCCTCGGCCTGCCAGCCGTTGTCGAAGACAACCTTCGCGCGTCGAAGCTCGCCGTTCGCACACTCGCCGAAGCCGGGCACGAGCGGATCGGTTTGGTGCTCAACCGCTGGCCCGGGGCCTGGGTGTTCCAACGCCACGAGGGCTTCGGCGAGGCGATGTCGGAGGCGGGGCTGGATCACCGCGTGCCAGGAACGTGCTGGATCGGAACGGCCGATCACCCGGGGCACCACGATCAGCGTCTGCACGCTGGCGGCGATCCGTTTCGCCAAGTCACTAGTGACGGCGACTCGGTCCCCGTCCGCAGTCCATTCGTCGGCGGGGCGGACAACGTCGCGCACTGGCTCGAGCGGTACAAGCCGACGGCCGTCGTCTGTGGCAGTTACAGCGCCATCGAAGCCGTCGGCGACGCAGCGAAGAAGATCGGCCTGTCGATCCCGCGCGATCTCTCAATCGTCGCGTTCGACCCGCACCCGATGGCCAAACAGTGGCTTGGCGTCAAGCCGACGCTCGTCAAGCTGCCCCTTCGCGAGCTAGGCCGCGAGGCCGCCCGCAAGGCCGGTCCGCTGTACGAAAAGGCGACGCTGCCCGACGTCACGCTCGTGCCGTTCAAGCTCTCGCCCGGCGACAGCGTCGCCCGGCACGTCTCTTCCATCGATTCACGGGCCACCACGCAAGGCCGGAAGCCACGCGTGTGACTTTGGCCCGACTTTCTCTCACCGACCCACCTTCGGAGGACTCAGGATGCAACTTCAACACCTTCTCGCGGCAACGCTCGTCGCCGCCGTCCCAACGGTCGCCTCGGCGGCCACGGTCACGACACCGTTCCTCGAGACGTTCGACGACGCGACGACCGACGTTTCGTTCGGCTACAACGACTTTGGCGCTGCATCGAGCGGCACTGGTGTCAACGGAACGGGGCCTGGTTGGACTGTGACGGGCGGACAGGCTGTCTTCTTCAACAACAGCGACTTCGGCGACGTTGGCGCGGCCGACGTCGTGACGGATACGGCTGGAGTCGTCTCGTTCAGCACCAGTGCCGACTTCGACGTCACGACGATCAACTTCAGCGGCACCAACACCGGCGTGTACGCGTTCGGCCAGAGTGGCCTCGACTTCAGCGAGAACTTCGTTGGCTTGTACGCGTTTGTCGACCTCAACGGTGGCTCCGGAAGCGACTACACGTTCCGACTGCTTCGAGGTGCCGGTGGCACCAACACGCCGCTCCAGCAGAGTGCCAGCTTTGATCTCACTGACGGCACACCCGACTTTTCGATCGACCTTGTCGGCATTGCAGACGGACTCGGCAACTTCGACATCACGGCCACCCTCACCCCTGACGGCAACACGCCAATTGTCTTGACCGACACCGTGACGGCCGGCGAACTACTGCAGGGCAACCGGTTTGGCGTTCGCGTGAATCCGACGTTCAACACGGCCGAGATCGGAATCGACAATCTCGCGGTCAACGTGGTGATTCCCGAGCCGACTTCGGCAATGGCACTCGGCGTGCTTGGCCTGCTCGGCCTGCGACGCCGCCGCTGATTTCCTCCGCGTCTTTGCAGTTGGAAACGGCTGCAAGGGCTTTTGACCCCGGACGATCTGACCAAGCCAATGAAGGCTCTGCTACCGATCCTCGCACTCTCAGCCGCAACGGCGTCGGCCGAGATTCCCATCGTCGAATCGTTTGACGATGCGGAGACGCCCCTCGGCTTCGAGTTCGTCGACATCAACGAAAAGGCGTCCGGCACCGGCTCGACCTTCGGCACCGGGCCGGGACTCAACATCGCCGACGGCAAGCTCGTTTTCTACGACAACACCAACTTCGGCGACGTCGGTGTCGCACGCATAGTGCTCGAGGGCTTCGGCCAGCTCGGCTTCGAGATGGAGGCCGCCTTCGACGTCGCCTCGATCAACTTCACCCAGAGCAAGCTCGGCCTGTTTGCACTCGCCCAAGGCCCCGCCAGCTACGACCAGAACTTCATCGGGCTCTACGCTTATGTCGAGGAACTCGACACCAGCGGCAACAGCTTCCGCTTCGTGCTCGGCACGGGCAAGGACGGCTCGTTCGAAGAGCTCGACGTCACGAACGAGTTCGACCTGACCGACGGCACGCCAGACTTCTCGATCAAGCTCACGGCCGAGCGTGACGGCGACGACGTCACCGTCATGGCCCGTCTGATCGAAAACGAGCAGGACATCGTCGCACCGCTCACCGCCGAGCTTGCCGCAGGCGATCTCCCGCCCGGCAATCAGTTCGGCATTCGGTTCAATCCCGGCTTCAACACCCTCGAGGTGGCCGTCGATGATCTCTACATCGGCCGGTCTCGCGAGGACTGACCCATCTGCGAAGGAGGAATCATGATTCCAAACGACGCTCAAAGCAGAAGGCAAACCCAACGGCACCGATCCGCGTTCACGCTCGTCGAGCTGCTGGTGGTCATCGGCATCATCGCGCTGCTGATCTCGATCCTGCTGCCGACGTTGAGTCGTGCGCGGGCCTCGGCATCCTCCGTTGCCTGCCTGTCGAATCTCCGGCAGATTGGCGTCGCGACGACCTTCTACACCGAGAGTAATAATGGGATCCTGCCCATTGGCGAAATCGGATACCCGGATGGCGACGGCGATGACTGGCCGATCCTGCTCAACGATGCCCTGGCATTCAACGGGGGCGGGACTGGCTTTGCCGGCGGTAACCAGACGACCGAGATTTTTCTCTGCCCATCGGCAGATGGCACGGGCAAGCAGAACACTCGTAATCACTACTCGTCACACCCGGCGCTCGTTCCGAACATGCGTTTCGGCACTGATCCGATGAAGGGGTTTGGAAGCGGAAATCCACAGCCCTACAAGATCGGCCCGATCAAAGACAGCTCCAACATCGCGACTTTCTGGGACAGCACGCAGAACCTCCACCCGGACGCGTTCCCAGTTCAGGGAAACGCCAGCTTCGTGAGCACCAACCTTCGTTGGGAGCGCGCAGATACTGGCACCGTCGGACGCTACGACGAGTGGTCGCGAAGTGTGAACCTCGGCTACTGGCAGCGAGTGTCCCCAGAGACTCTGGATTCGGTTGTCGAAGTCGCTGAGGGTGACGTTGCTGTTGCCGGCAACACGGGCGTCCCCTTCCGGATGCCGCGCATCCGTCACGGTGACAACGACCGGGTCAACTTCGTCTACCTGGATGGCCACGCCGCTTCGCTGGCGGCGCCGGAGGTCAAGCTTCGACAGTTTGCGGTGATGCCTCAGTAGCGGCCGCTTCGCCAACACCCGACACCATGAGCTTCGCCCTTACGCGACGCGCGGCACTCGTCTCGGGTGCCGCTCTCTTTTTCCCAGAGCTGTTGAAGCTTCGCAGCACAGCTCGCGGCTCGGCCCTGGAGTCGATAACCACCGGCCATTGGTCGCCAGTGCCGCTCATCTCTGGGGAGGCACGACAACAGCTCCGCGCACGAGGCCTGCCGGACCTCGGCGGTGAGGGCGGGCAGTGGATTCGCGACGTCGCTTTCGGTCCTGACGGCAAGACCGCCATCTGGGGTACCGACGTCGGCGGGCTGTACCGCTCGCTCGACGGCGGGATTACGTGGGAGCCGTGCAACGTCGGGTTCTTCCCACGCGGGACCAACAGCGTCGCCTTCGACCCGCGAGATGCCAATCGAATCATCGCCATCGGGGCCAACACGATCAGCTTCGATCGGC
>JBCDKH010000223.1 GCA_038746835.1 Planctomycetota bacterium
AGCGACTCGCTGTTGACGCAGTGACGAAGCCCCGTCGGCGGCGGGCCGTCAGGAAAGACGTGGCCGAGGTGACAGTCGCAGCGTCGGCAGAGGATTTCGGTGCGGATCATGCCGTGGCTGCGGTCTTCCTCGACCTCGACGTTGTCGCCCACGGGCTGGAAGAAGCTCGGCCATCCAGTGCCGCTGTTGAACTTGGCGTTGCTGTCGTAGAGCGGCAGCTTGCACGAAACGCAGCAGTAAACGCCGTCGAGTTTGTTGTCGAGGAGCGTGCCACAGAAGGGGCGTTCGGTGCCCTTGCCGCGGGCGACGCGAAACGTCTCCTCGCTGCCGAGCTGCTCGCGCCACTCGGCGTCGGTCTTGACGACTTTCGGCTGCTCGATCGGGCCGGTGATGTCGCCCTGCTCATTGACAACGTGGACGCGGACAGTTTCTGGCATGGGCCAACGTTAGAGCAGCTCTGCGACCTGCACCGCGTTCGTGGCAGCGCCCTTGCGGATTTGATCGCCGGCGAGGAAGAGATCGATTGCAGTGCCGTCGGAGCGGCTGGCGTCTTGGCGGACTCGGCCGACGAGGACGGCGTCCTGGTGACTTGCTGCCTGCGGCGTGGGATCGTTGACAAGCTTGACGCCTGGAGCTTTCGACAGCACGTCCTGCGCCTGGTCGGGCGTGACGCGTCCGGCGAACTCGATGTTGACGCTCTCGCAATGCGCTCGTGGAACCGGTACACGGATGCAGGTCGCGGTCACGGCGAACTCTGGGACGCCGAAGATCTTGCGGGTCTCGTGGATCATCTTGCGTTCCTCTTCGTTGTAGCCGGTGCCGTCGATGGGCGAGTTGTGGCTGAATAGGTTGTCGACGATCGGATGTGGGAACAGCTCGGCCGCCGGTGCTTCATCCGCGGCGACCTGCTTCTGTTGCCGCTCCAACTCGGCCAATCCTGCGGCACCGGCTCCGCTGACGGCTTGGTAGGTGCTGACGACGATCCGCTTCACGCCGAACGCCTGATGCAGCGGCCAGACGACGACGTTCATGAGAATCGTCGAGCAGTTCGGGTTGGCGATGATGCCGCTGTGCTGACGGACGGCGGCCGGGTTGACCTCCGGCACGACCAGCGGCACGCCGTCGGTCATGCGGAACGCAGACGTGTTGTCGATGACCACTGCACCGGCGTCGACGGCAACTCGGGCGAACTCGCGACTGATCGATCCGCCGGCGGAGAAGAAGGCGACGTCGATGCCGGCAAAGCTGTCCGCCGTCGTCTCAAGGACAGTCAGCGTTTGGCCGCCGAAATCGAGTGTCTTGCCCGCACTCCTTCCGCTGGCGAGCAATCTCAGCTCGTTCAACGGAAAGTGTCGCTCAGGCAGAATCCGGAGCAGTTCCTGCCCGACCGCTCCGGTGGCTCCGACAATGGCGACGCGCTTTGACATGCGGCAGCAGCCTAGCCGCGGTACAAAATCACTGAACTTGCTTGAGCCGAGCGATCACGTCTCGATTCGTTTTGCTCATGTTGATCGCGGCAAAGTCGGTTCGGTAGACCGCCCGCACATGCCCGTCGAGAAAGAGCGTGACCGCTTGGCCTTGGTCGTTGCGGTAGTAGAGCCCGTCGTCCGGACCACCGACGTTTCCGTGCCGAAAGGCGACGTTCGGCGGAACCTGATTCGGATCGGTCGCGAACTGACCTTCATCGTGAATCCCGACGAAGTACCACTGCCATCCATTGAGTGGTCCAGCATCAGCGGCCGGCACAACATCGGTCATGAGCGGGTACTCGGTGCTCGCCCAGACCGTGACTTTCGGAAACCGTGGATGCCACCAGCCGACACCTTGAGTGCTTGAAGCCGTCACGGGCACCGCGTAGGTCGCTGGTCGACGAATCTTCCAGAACGGATTCATCGCGTTTAGCGAAACATCCGCGTCCGACGGACAGAGAAACAGCTCAATCTCCGGATTCTGTTTGCGAATCGCGGGATTTGGATTGTCCGGCAAACCCCAAGAAACCCAGTGGTCTTCCGGATTGTCAAGGGCGTAGGTGCTGATCGTGTTGGTCCAATCCTCTGACGGCTCCAGGCTGCCGCCGTTGAAGCCGTTGAACCAGCCAATCATCGCGTACTGGTAATCGTTGGCGTACATGGTCGCCATTGCGCCGATCTGCCGTTGGTTGCTAAGGCAAACCGCTGTTTGCCCTGACGCACGCGCGCGGACGAGCGAAGGCAGAAGGATGCTGATGAGCACCGCGATGATGCCGATGACGACGAGCAGCTCGACGAGCGTGAAGCCGCGTGGCCTTGCAGAACGGTGGATCATGACGAGCCTCCTCAGGCGGGAACGAAAGTTGAACTCCGCGGAATGCTGCCGAAGGCGGTCGGGCCTTGGGCAGTACAAGTAGTGGTCGACCTAGCTGGCCGAGGACATCACACGTATCTCATCGAGCACGATCGCCCCGCCCGGCTGGCCCATGTGGCGAAAGAGCAGGCGGAACGCCGCGGCATCCGACTTGCCGTGCTTCTCCGCGTGGGCGACGAGACTCTCGAGCGCGATCGTTCCCGGCATGTCATGGGCTTCCATCCACGGGACGTGGCCCAGGTCTCCGCCGGCGTCGTCGACGAACTGCACGCGAACCTGCAACATCGCCCCGCCGCGAAGCTCTGCGATCGCAATCTCGACACGATCCGCGCCCGCTTTGAACGGAATCGCGTTGTGATGCGGACGGCCCCAACGGGCGAACGCATCACTCTCCGGTTCCGTCTTGGTCAGGACGGCCCTTCCTGGCTCGGCCTCGACGAGGGCTGTCGGGCTGAGCTGGAAAAAGCCGGTCGTTTCGTCGAGCGGGTCGATTATGACCGGCTTCGACGCCGCACCGAAAAGCGCGGCGAGCGAAGCCGATACGAGGAGGAAGGTGGTTAGGTGACGCATAGGAGGATGCTCCATCCAGCTTGGTTTAGCGACGGCGACGTAGCCCGATGAGGCCGCCGAGCGCGAGGGCAGCGATGCTCGTCGGCTCGGGAATGGCGGTGAACGCGAACTGGTCGAACGACACGCCGTCGCCCACTTCACCGACGGCACCGCCGCCGGGCTTAACCAAGGCGAGCGCGATCGTGTAGCCCGTTGCGCTCGCCGGTGCGAGGTCGGCGACGTTGACGCTCAGGTCGGACGTGTCCTGCGTGTTGCCGCGTAGGACGACGGCCGGGTTGACGATCGCGTCGTTCGCGTCAAAGAAGAACGCTCGGATCGCGTACAGCACATCGTTCTCGCCGTCCGGGTTGATCAGCGAGATGCCGGTGACATCGAACTGGCCCTCATCTGTGAGGTCGAAGACCGTTGCACCACTCTGGTTGGCGTTAAAGGAGCTGCCCTCAGCACCGACGAAGTAGTCGATCGGTGTGAAGGAACTCGCGGCATCAGCGACTGGGAAGTTGCTGTTGAACGTGAGCGAAACGAGGCTCCCCGCGGCCGAGACGTCGACGCGGTCGTCGCGCGATTCGATGTTGGCCGTTGTCGCGAAGTCGTCTATGAAGGCGGCCGAGGCGAGCGAGGCCGTGAAGCCGAGGGTTACTGCAGTCGTGGTGATGAATCGCATGGTTCTCCTCCAGAGATGGAAAGTGGTCGGCACGTGGCCGTGCCTCAGGTCGTTTGATGGAAAGCCGGCGTCGCCGCGATTGGCGACGTAACGAGGTGCGGCGGACGCACGTGCAGCTTGCGATCGCCAAAGTCGCTTATGCGCTCGAGCAGCAGGTCTGCCAGAGCACGCCCCGCGGCCGTTTCGTCTTTCTCGATCGTCGCGTCGACGACGGCCGGCTCGTAGCGGCGAAGCGGACTCGTCGACCAGTAGTTGTCGTAGCCGACAAGTAGAACGTCGCGATTGGGAACCAACCCGAATCGACGAACTGCCGCAGCTGCGTACAGGCAGAGGTGATCCGTATCGAAGAGCAACGCGTCGGCGGGCTCGGGACCCGTCAATTGCTCGACAAGAAGACCCGCCATGAGGCGAACGCGGTGGTTGAACGTGTCGGCGTCCCTCGAATCTTCGCCCCCGGCGAAAGTGTCGTGTTGGTCGTTGATGACGCGCGGATCGAGTTTGGAGGCGTCTTCTAAGAAGCCGTCGTAGCGGGCTGCTCCCCAGTAAGGCAGGTCATTCGACAGGCCGTGCGTGCGAATCTGCACGGGCCGCTTCACACCTCGCTCGATGAGGAAGTTGACAAGAAGCTGGATGCCGGCGCGGTGGTCGCTGATGACGCGCGAGAAGTTCGACAGTTTCTCTCCGTCACCCTGCACAACCACCGGAATGCCGGCCGCCTCGATTTTCTGCAGTATTTTCCAGCAGATGGCGTCGGAGACGACAGCGTGTGGCGCGATCACGCCGACGGGCCGGCCGTCGATCAGTCGCTGGATCGATACGTCGTCCGCCGACGGGAGATGAACGGTGAGCACAGGATTCCCGCGTTCGGCAAATGCGTCGAAGATGGCGCGTTCGACGAGCATGCCGTTGTTTGCAACGGGCGGGCACGGAATCCGTGCGAAGACAACCGTCTCCCGCAGCACCTGCCCCGCCGCGGGCGAGACCGGCGGATCGGCAGGCTCGGCATCAGGTGTCGCGCAGACCACTCGCCCAGTCCCCCGACCGGCCGAGAGAAGACCTTGTGATTCCAGCTCCTTGAGTGCGGCTCGGACGGTGCCGCGGGCGATGCCGAGGTGTTCAGCGATGTCGAGCTCTGCCGGGAGTTGATCGCCGATCATCCACGTATCACGCAGGTTCTGGCGAAGGTACTTCAACGCCCTCGAACGCGGCCCGACACGCCGGACCGGGGCAGTTCTCGACACGGGAGATGGCGCAGCAGCGACGGGCACGGCCCACAATGTACTTCAAGTGGACTCATCGTCAAGGGGCGTCCAAGAAATGTGGCGATTTCTCGGCCCCGCATCTCTTTCGTTCGGGCCGGTTGACGAAGAGTCTAACCGAAGTACATTACCGGCAAGCCGTCTGGAGGAACCCCAATGAACCGCATCACCGCCTCTTTCGTTCTGCTCATCGGCCTTGTCGTTGGGCCATCGACCGTCAACGCTCAGCCGGAAATCGATCTCGCAGAAGCGCCACTTGAACAGCTCAGAGAGGTCCCCGGCATCGATGTGGTCGAGATCGACTTCACCGACGGCTTGGTTTCCGCGAGCGGGCTCGTGATCCATGGTGACGGACCAAAGCCCCAAGACCTTGCACTACGAAGCGGGCCGGCGACCGCCTTTGCCAGCGACTTGGTCGATCGCTCCGACAAGCCCTGGATTCGACGCTTTGGCCTGACCATCACCGACGACGAGTTCCTCAAGGCCGAACACGCGGCGGTTGACGTCCATTTCTCCGACCACCTCCCGGCTTGGGGCGGGGTCACCGTCGAGGCCAGGACGCCGTCGGGCCTGGTCGAAGTCGGCAAGGCTTG
>JBCDKH010000224.1 GCA_038746835.1 Planctomycetota bacterium
CGACAACTTCGCCGCCGACGAGCCGAACGGTTTGCAGTGGGAAGACGCCGTCCGCATGCACGCCGACGGCACGTGGGCCGACACCTCGCATCTCAATAACACCTACTGGGTCGTTGTCGAGTTCGATCCCGGTTCAGGCTTCGATGACACACTCACCGGCGGTCATGGCGACGACGACATCCAGGGCGGACTCGGAAAAGATACCGCCGTGTTTACCGGCAACGCGGCCGACTACACCATTACGCACAACCCCGACGGAACGATCACGGTGGTGGACAACATGGGTACCGACGGCACGGACACCCTCACCGACGTCGAGCGCATCCTGTTCGCCGACGAGGTTTACGAGACGGACAATCAGGCGTTCAACGCCGCCCCGACCGACATCACGCTCGAAGCCCCCGGCGACGATCTGGTCGCGCAGCCGATCACGACCCTCGACAGCTACACCGGAACCGGAACCGTTTGGTCGGACACGCTGCCCTTAGCGGATGGCGGTTACATACTCCTGTACAACGACTACGACGTGAACCAGGGCTGGGATGTCGTTGGGCAGAAGTACACCGCCGACGGTGAGGCGGTCGGCGAGGCGTCCGTGATCGTGAACGACATGCTGAACAGCGGGCAATACGACGCCTCGGTCGCGCAACTCGAAGACGGCACGAACGTCGTGATCTGGCGACGCGACGGCAGCGGGGGCATCTTCATCCAACGCTTCGATGAGGACTTCGAGACCCTCGGAAACCGCATCCAAGTCGAAACCACGAGTAGCTTCGCCGAAACCCATCCGGCGATCGCGTCACTTTCCGATGGCGGCTTCGTAGCGACGTGGGCCAACCAGATCGACGAAAACGCAAACAGTCAAGGCGATTTTTACGACATCTACGCGCAGAAGTTCGACGCCAGCGGTAACAAGGTCGGCGGCGAACTCAAGGTCGCCGAAACCTTGGGACACCAGTATGAACCGAGCGTCGCCGGCTTCGATAACGGCGGCTTCATGGTCTCCTGGCGAGATGCCACGAGCGCGACAGACGGCGACTCGAACGGTGTCGGTGGTCGGATCTATGACGGCAACGCCGACCCGATCGACGACATCTTCGTCGTCAACACCACGACCGCGGGCTGGCAGGGTAACCCCGACCTAGTCGCTCTCGATGGCGACAAAGTCCTCGCTGTCTACCGGACGGACGACGGCTCGGGACATGGCGTGTACGGCAAGGTGTTCGCTTCCGACGGATCGGTCATCACCGACGAGTTCCAGATCAACGTCGGCTACACGACCGGTACTCAATTCCAGATCAAGACCGAGTCTCTCGAAGACGGCGGGGCCGTGATTACCTGGACCTCACGGGACCAGAACTCGATCCATAGCTCGTTCGGCCGCATTATGGCCGCCCGCGTCGATAGCGACGGCGCTCTGGTCGGCAGCCCCTTCGAGATCAGTCAAACCAGCGACGGCTTCCAACAACGCCTTCCCAACGTCGGCCAACTCGCGGACGGCAACCTCGTTTTCTCTTGGCACAAGACTTCGGCCAGCACCGAAGAGTCGCAAGTCAACGACAAGGTGTTACGCGTCCATACCGATCTGGACGGCAATCACCTCACCGGATCGCTCGAAACCGAAACGTTTGGTCAAGTTGCTGACCTACGGGTCGAGACCACCGCGCTATCGACCGGTGGCCATGTCGTGACTTGGCGAAACATGGGCTTTGACGGCAACACCGACTGGGGCATCCGCGGGCAGGTCTACGACGCGGCCGGCAACCCGCAGGGCGATCCGTTCATCCTGAACATCGATCTTTGGACGGGCTCGCAGCACAACCCGACAATCGCAAGCCTGCCCGACGGCGGCTTTGTCGCGGCATGGCAATCCATTGGCGACGGGAGCAGCCACGGCATCCGGACCGCGCATTTCGACGGCGACGGCAACCAAGTCCCCGGATCAGAAACCTGGGCCAACACAACAACAACGAATCGGCAAGAAATACCTCACATCGCGGTGGACCCCAACGGCGGCTACGCCATCACGTGGCGGACGCTTGACTACGTGTCCAGCAGTTCGAACTGGGACTCGGTGATGCAGCGATTCGACGCCGACGGCAACAAGGTCGGCGGCGAAGTCCTGCTCAACGAACAAATCACGGACGATCAGCGTGAACCTCGGATCGCCTTCAACGACAGCGGGACGTCACTGGTGACTTGGATGGCGTCAGGAGGCCAAGACGGGAGCGGCTGGGGCATCATCGGGCGGCTGTTCGACGACAACGGCGACCCGATCGGCAACGAGTTTGTCGTCAACGATCGCACCGCTAGTACGCAACTCGAACCGCAGATCACTACGCTCTCCGACGGGCGGTTCGCGGTCGCCTACTCAAGCTACGGCGGCGACGACAGTCGATACGCCGCGATGGTCCGCATCGTCAACCCCGACGGCACTTTTGACTCCGCTGAAATCCTCGCCAACCAAACCACAGCCAGTGACCAAAGCCACGTGCAAATCACCGACACCCGGAACGGCGGCTTTGCGGTGAGTTGGCGCGGCTCGGGGGACGGCCAGAGTTTGGCCCTCTGGGGCCGAACCTTCGACGCCAACGGCACGGCGACTTCGGATGAATTCCGCATCAGCGACGTCAATGACGGTTGGGTCGCTTGGCGTACCAGCCTGATCGAACGTAACGACGGGTCGCTAGTCTTCAACTGGACCGCTTTCGACAAAGACGAAGGCTCGATTCTCCAACAGCGGATCTTCACCCCGGGCCTGATCGAATCGACCGTGGGCGGCGCGATCATCGCCGAACTTATCGCGACCGATACCGACGACACGGAAGGCTTCACCTACGAGATCGTCGCCGACGACAACGGCGACTTTGAACTCTTAGACGGTCACCTGGTCGTCAAAGAAGGATCGACCTTCGACGCGGAGAACGACCCGGTCCGCAACATCACCATCCGGGTCACCGATTCGGCGGGCAACACGTTCGACAAGGCCTTCGGCATCCTTCCGCTCCCGGTTAACGAAGCGCCGACCAGCGTCAACTTCAGTCCCACCACAATCAACGAGAACAGCGCGAACGGCACTTACGTTGGCGACGTCTCGGCCGCCGACCCCGACCCGGGCGACACGATCACCTACTCCCTCACCGATGACGCCGGCGGCCGATTCACGATCGACGAAACGACCGGACAGGTCACCGTCGCCGACGGCTCGTTGCTCAATTACGAAGACGCCACGAGTCACGACGTCGTCGTTCGCGCCACCGACGCCGGCGGCCTCCGCACCGAACGAACGTTCACCATCAACCTTGCGGACGTCAACGACGCGCCCGACAACGCGACGTTAAACACCAACACCGTCGACGAGAACGCGGCCAACAGCACCGTCGTCGGCACCGTCACGCCAAGCGACGAAGACGCCAGCGACACGCACACGTTTGCTCTGGTCGATAACCCGCTGGCGACAATTCCCTCGGCAGAGAAGCTCACCTTCACGGATGCCGAGGGTTACAGCGTCGGCGACGAAATCGGCGGGCAACAAGACAGCACCACCCAAGCCGAGTGGATCTCGCTCAGCCAGAGCCGGGCGGGTTATGACCTATTCCAGGTCGCCGACGAAGGCGGCGGCGATCGCTCGATCCAAAGCCAACCCTGGAACAGCGACTTCGAAGACTTCAACTGGGCGCGATACTTCCCCGCCGGCAAAGACGCGCTCGCGGACGGGTCACAACAACTGCTCAGCTTCGACCTGCGTCTCGACGGCCCAGCGGCAAGCAACGACAGCACCGGCTGGCGGATCGAACTCGGCCGCGACCGGCTCACCGACCTCTCCGGCGGCCGGACCATCAACCTCGAAGTCATGGGCGACGGCGAGCTCCGCGTGCACTCGGGTGACGGCACCACCAGCTTGGGGACGCCCGGGTTCGGAAGCTGGACACAGGTCGCGGTCCTGCTGGACTACAACGCCAAGACGGCCGACCTGTACCTCGACGGAGCCAAAGTCGCCGACGGCGTCGCGTTCCAAGACCCCGCCACGGCCAACGGATTCCAGCAGGTCAGCTTCGGTACGACGCAGGAGGTCAACTACACCCCGATCAGCGTGCGTGACTTGGCCGTGGAAGCCTACGAAGGCGCCGACGCCAACGGCCGGTTCGCCATCGATAGCACGAGCGGCGAAGTCACCGTTGCCGATGGAACCAAGCTCGACGCCGAAGCCGACACAACCCACGACATTGTGGTGCGGGTCACCGACGATTCGGGCGCGACGTACGACCAGACGTTGCGGATCACCGTCAATAACCTCGACGACAACGCGCTGTCCGCCACGAGCGATACCGATACCACCGCGAATGCCGTTGCCGAAAACGCGACCAACGGAACGGTC
The DNA here is from genome assembly GCA_038746835.1 of Planctomycetota bacterium. Lineage (NCBI taxonomy): Bacteria > Pseudomonadati > Planctomycetota > Planctomycetota bacterium. Next base: position 4,379 of record JBCDKH010000224.1, read on the forward strand.
GTAGGCGTGACGGCGCTGGCAACCGACGCCGACAACGACGCGGCCGTCACGTACAGCCTGACCGACGACGCCGACGGCCGATTTACGATCGACACCACAACGGGTGTGGTCACCGTCGCGGACGCCACCAAGCTTGACCACGAGTCCAGCAATACGCACACGATCACCGTTGAAGCCACGAGTAGCGACGGGGACAGCACGGCCGAAGACTTCTTGATCGAAGTCACCGATGTGGCCGAAGGACCGATCGCGGCGGTCGTAGTGGGCGACGACCTGGTCCAAAACGGTGACCAACCCGGAACAACAGGCTGGAGTACGAGCGGCACCGGAGGCTATAACGGGGATGGGTATCAGTTCAGTTGGGGGAACCTCGCCAACGACGGCGAAGTTTGGCAGACCGTCACCACCGTGCCCGGGCAAACCTACGTGCTCCAGTTCGACATGGGCTACATGGGCCTCGACAGCGCGCTCCAAACGCTCGGCGTTCGCGTCACGGGCGATACCACCCTCACCGACCTGTCCTACACCGACCGAGGCGAGAACGGCACCAAACGACACACCGTCACCTTCATCGCCGATTCGGTTTCAACCGAGCTCCGCTTCCTCGATCGTAGTGACATCACGAACAACGTGGACCTCACGTTCGATAACGTGAGCCTGTACGCGACGGGAAGTCCCGCCATCGCGGAGGACGCCGGCAACGGCACCCAAGTCGCGACCGTCCAAGTCAACGACCCCGACGCCGGCGATAGCCAAACGTTCACCTTGACGGATGACGCGGGAGGCCGATTCGCAATCAATGCAGACGGTGAGATCACGGTCGTCGATGCATCGCTTCTCGATTTTGAAACCAACACCACCCACGACGTCACGGTTCAAGTCGAAGACGCTGCGGGCAACACGTCGGACGAAACCATCACGATTTCGGTGACCGACACCAACGACGCCCCGACCGTCGACAACGCCCTCGTCGATCAGAACGCCACCGAAGACTCGCCGTTCAGCTACCAGTTCGCCTCCAATGCCTTCGGCGATATCGACGCCG
>JBCDKH010000225.1 GCA_038746835.1 Planctomycetota bacterium
GCGTCCGACCAGCTGCTCGACCGCCGCACGGCGATTGAAGCCGCTGCCGAGCGTGACGTTCGATGCCGGATACGCCTTGGCCGCGTGCTTGCTCGGCCCTTCGACCATCAGCTCCAGCCGTCGGCCGACCAGCTCCAGGTTGCCGCGCTTTGTGACTTCGTTCTGAACGGCAATCAGGTCGTTGCAGCGACGACGCTTGTCCTCTTCGGCGACGTCGTCTTCGAACCGCTTGATCGCGACGGTGCCCGGCCGGGGTGAGTACTTGAAAACGAACGAGTTCTTGAAGCCGCACCGCTCCACCACACCGCGGCAGGTCTCGTACTCCGCCTCGGTCTCGGTCGGGAAGCCGACGATGAAGTCGCTAGCGAGGCTGACGTCGGGCATCTTCTCCTTGGCCCGGCCGATGAATTCTTCGTACTGGCCGATGGTGTAGCCGCGGTTCATCGCCTTGAGCAGGCGATCGCTGCCGTGCTGGGCCGGGACGTGGAGGTACCGGCAGATGCGATCGCAGTCGCGCATCGCGTCGAGCGCTTCGTCGGTGAAGTCGCGCGGGTAGCTCGTGACGAACCGCAGCCGCGGCAGTGCCGGCACCGCCTCGTGGATCTGGTAGAGCAGGTCGGCGAACGTCGTCGTTCGGCCGTCGCCGTGGTCGAAGGCGTAATGGTTGATGGTCTGCCCGAGCAGCGTCACCTCGATCGCCCCGCCGTCGACCAGCCGCTGCACCTCCGCCACGATGTTGCTCGGCGGCCGATGGACCTCCGGCCCGCGCGTGTATGGCACGACGCAGTACGTGCAGAACTTGTTGCATCCACGCGTGATCCGCACGTACGCCTGCCGCCCGACATCCGCCGGACTCGTCGCGCGGGACAGATCGAGCAGCTCCAGGTTGTCCTCGGCTGCGTCGCGTGTGGACGTGCGACGGGCCGTCGACCCCATCAGCGCCGATCGCTGCCCGTCGCGTTCACTGACGAGCGTCGCCAGCTTGTCCAACTCGCCCGGCCCGCAGAGCAGGTCGACGTGCGGGAAGCGGTCGAAGATCCGCAACCCGTCGCGTTCGGCCATGCAACCGATGACGCCGATCGTCAGGTCGGGCCGCTCTTCCTTGGCCTGCTTCAACTCGCCCAGCCGGCTCCAGACCTTCTGCTCGGCATGCTCGCGAACGCTGCAGGTGTTGAAGATCACCACGTCCGCCTCGTCCCGATCCGCCGTCGGCTCGTACCCGTCACGCCGCAGTTGCCCTGCGACGAGCTCGCTGTCGAGCACGTTCATCTGGCACCCGAAGGTTTCGAGGTAGAGCTTGCGCATCTTGCCGGGCATCGTGAGCACGGAGTTTAGCCCATGGTGGTGTGCGGCTGGGTAGACTTTGCTCATGCCAGCGGGCACCGACACTGTCGACGAGGCGCAAGAGGCGGCGGCGGAACGGCCGCATGATCAGCCGGAGCTGCATGCGACGGACGAAGCCTTGGAGGAGGTCGCGGCCGAGGGGCAAGAAGGGCTGGAGCTGCGGGAGAGCGAGGAGTCCTTCGCGCGGGCGGTCGAGGTCTTGCCGGGCGGCGTGTCGTCGCCGGTGCGGGCGTTCGGGGCGGTCGGTGGGACGCCGGTCTTCGTTCGGTGCGGCGCTGGTTGCCGGGTCGAGGACGTCGATGGGAACGTCTACGTCGATTACGTCGGCAGCTACGGGCCGTTGATCGCGGGGCATGCCAACGAGCGCGTGCTGGCGGCGATCAGCAAGGTGGCCGGACGTGGGACGACGTTCGGCTGTCCGACGACGCTGGAGATCGAACACGCCGAGACGATTCTGTCGGCCCTGCCGGGGCACGACCTGTTGCGATTCGTCAACTCCGGCACGGAAGCCGCCATGAGCTCGATCCGGCTGGCCCGGGCGGCGACGGGTCGGGACAAAATCATCAAGTGCGTCGGCTGCTACCACGGGCACGTCGACGCCCTGCTCGTCGAGGCCGGCAGCGGTGCGATGCAGCACGGCACGCCCTCCTCGCCGGGCGTCACGGAGTCGCTGACGCGGAACACGCTGCTGGTCGACTACAACGACCTCGAAGGCGCTCGCAAAGTCTTCGAGGAAAACCCCGACACCATCGCCTGTTTCGCGGTCGAGCCAATCGCGGGCAACATGGGCCTGGTCGAACCCGAGCCGGGATACCTGCAGGGCCTACGCGACCTGTGCGACGAGTTCGGTGCCCTGCTGCTGTTCGACGAAGTGATGACCGGCTTCCGCGTGGCCTGGGGCGGAGCGCAGACGCTCGGCGGGCCGCGATACGGCGTGCAGCCGGACCTGACGTGCCTCGGCAAAGTCATCGGCGGCGGACTGCCGGCGGCGGCGTATGCGGGCAGGCGTGAGCTCTTGGAGCAGGTCAGTCCAACCGGTCCCGTGTATCAGGCCGGGACGCTCAGCGGCAATCCGCTCGCCATGGCGGCCGGGGCGGCGACGCTGGACCTGCTCAAACCCACGTCCGACGACGAGCCCGACCCCTACGACCAGCTTGAGGCCGCGGGCGTCTATCTCGAAGAGGGCCTCAAACAGAAGGCCGAGGGTCGTGGCGTGCCAATCACGATCAACCGCGTCGGCAGCATGATGGGCCTGTATCTCACCGAAGAGCCCGACACGCCGGTGACCAACTTCAACGCGGTCACGGCAACCGACGCGCGCCGGTTCGCAACCTTCTTCCACGAGTTGCTCGTGGGCGGCGTGATGATCCCGCCGAGCCGGTTTGAGTCGTGGTTCCTCGGGCTCGCGCACGACGAGGAGTCGCTTGACCGCACGCTCGATTCGGCGGAAGCGGCGTTTGCCGCGGTGTCGTCGACGTAGCTGTCGCGCCAAGTGAGCCGCCCGCGTGAGCGGGCGCCTCTGAGAACGAGCCCCGAGCGTGAGCGAGCGGGTCAGGCGAGCGTCCGGACCCGCTCGCTCACGCTCGGGGCTCGAATCCGAGAGCGCGTGTTCGGAGCGGAATTCGGAGCAGCCTGAGATGCGTCCCTCGACGGCCTCTGCGTCAAAACGACATTTTTATCGGGCGACCCTTTGACGCGGGCCGTCGGCTTTTGCATCATCCACCGCGGGCCGAAGGAATCGGCCCGATCGCGACGACGTCTGCGGGCGTTCATCGCAGCCATCCGACTCTCGACTCCCCGTGCACATGGAGGTGCCCGTGCGTCCCGCATTCGAATTCGATCCGCCCGTCCGGCAGACCCGTCTGTTCCACAGCAGCAGCCGCGTGCCGAGCCACGCGCTGCGTCTTGCCGCAACCGCGTTTGCCGCGTCGTTGCTCGCCGTCGCGACGCCGACCGTTGCCGTGCCAACTGCGGACGATCCTGCGGTGGCGTCGGTGGGCTCTGGCATGCTCGCCGCCAGGCAGTTCGCCGGCATCGCCGCGCGTGAGGGCGTCGTCGTTCGTGCCGGCCCGAGTGCGGGCGACGTGGAAGTCACGACGCTTGGCGAAGGTGCCGAAGTCACGGTCATCGCGCGTCAGGCGAGCTACCTGCGAATCCTGCCGCCGGACGGCACGTTCTGCCTCGTGCCCAAGAGCCGGGTCGACGTTCGCGGCACGATCGCCGAGGGTCCGCAGACCGGGCGCGTCAGCGAGTCGCTGAGCGTTCGCGTCGGCAGCACGCTCGACGACAACAACATCGGCCGCACCGCCGCACGCCTCCGCACGGGCGATGTGGTCCGGGTGCTCGGCGAGCAAGGCATCTACTACCGGATCGAGCCGCCGAAGATGGTCTTCTTTTACGTGCCCGTCGCTGAGATGCGCAAGGGACGCGAACTGGTCGTCGCCGAGACGCCGGCCGGTTGGGACGTGAACGAACTGCCGATCGCTGCCGCCGAAGTCGAGCCGTCGCTGCCGGTCGAGCCCGAGGTCGAGACACCCGAGCCCGTCGCCGTGACACCGGAGCCGGTGATCATTGAAGAGCCCGAAGTCGAGCCGGAGATCGTCATCGACGAGCCCGAGGCTCAGCCGGCCGAGGCCGAGGTCATCGAGCCGCTGCCCGTCGCGATCGAAGAGCCCGCGATCGATCCGACGTGGATCGAGCGGTTCGAGTCGACCGACACGCTCTACCGCGAGCAGGCCGAGCTTCCGCTGGAGGACCAGCCGCTCGAAGAGCTCGAGGCCCGCTACGCGGAGCTGCTGGCCGAAGCCCGCGCGTCCGAGCTTCGCGGCATTCAAGAACTCGCCCCGGTCGTCGAGGCACGCCTCCGCACCGTCACGATTCGCCGCGAAGCACTGGCCGATCTGGAAGCGATCCGCCAGCTGCGCGAAGGCGTTGACGAGCGCCGCGCTGCCCTCGTCGCCGAGCGCGAGGAGCTAAGCGAGCGCGTCGAGATGGGCAAGATCAAGCTCTATGAAGCCGTCGGCGAGCTCCAGCCAAGTTCGCTGCAGATCACCGGCGGAACGCTGTTTCGGCTCGTCGATCCGCAGTCGAAGCGGACGCTGATCTACCTCCGCTGCGACGGCGAGATCGTCGAGCAGATCGCGGGCAAGCTGCAAAAGTTCATCGGCGTCCGCGGCGAGGTCGGCCGCGACGAGATGCTCAAGCTCAAGTACGTCCGCGTGACCGGCATCGACCGCGTCAACCCGTCCGACGTCTTCGGCTCGGTTGCGGCCAAGCTGATCCCGCCGAGCATGGTCCAGCCGGGCGAAGTCGCTTCTGCTTCGGAGTGACCGGCGACCGATCTTCGCTACGCATTTCCGTCATCCCGAGCGCAGCCGAGGGACCTCGTCAGATCGGATCAACGACACACGCGAGGTCCTTCGACTCGCTCCGCTCGCTCAAGATGACAGAGATGATGGTCCGGTAGCGTGGAAACCCTCGCGTAAACGAGTTGGATCACCGATGAGATGACGTCGAGACCCTCGCGTCATGAATGGCCTGCCGACCAACCCCGTCTACGCCTCCGGCCTTGCCTCGGCCGCGGCGTCGACACAGGTGGCCAAGCGGGAGCAGGCGCGCAAGCTCGCCCAACGAGAGCCTGCCCCAGAGACGGCCAAGCCGGCTCCGACGGATGAAGAAGTCAAAGGCGCCGAGAAGCCACCAGAACTGTCGAGCGACCTGCCGCGTGAAGATGCCGCGGACAAGGTGCAGCGTCATGTCGACGTTCGGGCGTGAGGTCGCGCTCTGTGCGACAATCCGGAGTGCTTTAAATAGCGAGCGATTGGTGACTCCGCGCGTTTCGCGGTGATCGTTAGCGCGATGCGACGCAGGTGTTCGTTGGGGTCGGTTGTCGCGGGTCGAGGCGTCGTAGGCTGCTGCTGCTGCAACCTTGTGGGAAGCCGCGCATCAACGCTGCCGGGAGTGGGAGCTGCACGTCGTCTGTGAAGAAGATCATCGCCCTCATCGTCGTTTTGCTCGTCGTCGCCGCGGTTGTGA
>JBCDKH010000226.1 GCA_038746835.1 Planctomycetota bacterium
CGCGCTGTAGCTTAATAAGTGTGGTGTGACTGGAGCTGAGAGCTGCGTTGGTGGCCAGAGGGCGGCACGAACGCTGCGCGCGAGTGGTGGTGGTGGTGGCGGCGGCGGTGGCGGTGGATTCGGTGGCGGTGGTGGTGGCGGTGGTGGTGGGAACAACAACAACCTCGACCGCGAAGAGCTCATCGAACGCATCCAGGAGCTGATCCAGACCACGGTCGCCCCCGACTCCTGGACGGCCAACGGCGGCAGCATCGGTGCCATCTCCGAGCTCAACGGCCAGCTGGTCATCACGCAGACGGCCGAAAACCTCCGACTCGTCTCGCAGCTGCTGAGCAAGTTCCGCGAGACCCGGGCCATCCAGGTCAACGTCGAGACGCGGTTCCTGACCGTGCAGCGCAACTTCCTGGAGCGGATCGGCGTCGATTTCGACTTCCGCTTCAACTTCAACCCGCCCTTTGCTGGCCCGGGCAATCCGGGCGTCGGGCCGATCCAGGTCGACCAGGGATCGAACAACTTCACCGCGCCGGGCAACCTCGGCACGGGTGCACCGGGCAGCCTCGGAAACATCTTTGATCCCGCAGGCGGTCAGTCGCTCTCGACGCAGTTCCAGGCCTTCCTCGACGACTTCCAGGCGACGATCCTGATTGAAGCCCTGCAGCAGCGTCGAGACGTCCAGTCGCTGACGGCCCCGAACCTGACGCTCTTCAACGGCCAGAGCGCGGTCGTCATCGTCGCACGCACGCAGCAGTACGTCAGCGAGCTCGAGGCGGTCGTCGCCAGCGGCGTCGTCGGCTACAACCCGGAAACGGACGAGATTCAGGACGGCATCCTGCTCCAGGTGCAGGCGACCGTCAGTGCCGACCGCCGGTACGTCACGCTCACGCTCCAGCCGCAGCTGACACGCATCAACAACATCGCCACGTTCCAGGTGACCGGTGGTGTCGACGCGAACAACGTCGATCCCGACGGCACGCCGGACGTGTTCGGCTTCGGCGGCGGCTCGCCCCCGAGCTTCCTGCAGCTGGTCGACTTCGAGCAGATCGCCATCGCCACGACCGTCAGCGTCCCCGACGGGGGCACCCTGCTCCTGGGCGGGCAGACGATCACCGGCGAGACCGAACGAGAGTCGGGTGTTCCGGTGCTGTCGAAGGTGCCGTTCCTCAAGCGGCTCTTCACCAACCGTGCCCGTGCCAAGGACGAGCAGGTCCTCCTGGTCCTGGTTCGCCCCAAGATCATCCTCCAACGTGAGATTGAGCAGCAGGAGTTCCCGCTGCTGGCACCCAATCGCTGATTCAACTCCGGATCGATCATTCAAGCCCACGGGTCGATGCCCGTGGGCTTTTGCATCGCTCTCGCCAACGTCTGGACATCGTGTCCGCCGCGCCTAGCCTCTCCGCCCGACCTTTTCGCCATGCCCTATCAGTGCCACTTCACCGGAAAGAAGACCAAGATCGGCCGCAGCAAGACGTTGCGCGGCAAGGCGAAGTACCTCGGCGGCGTCGGGACAAAGATCACGGGCGTCACCAAGCGGAAGTTCAAGCCGAACCTGCAGAAGGTCCGAGCCGTCGTCGACGGCCGCGTCGTCCGCGTCTACGCCTCGGCGAAGGCGATCCGCAACGGCGACGTCGTCAAGCCGCAGAAGCGCACCTGGCGCCCCGGAGACGCGAAGGACTGACCCACCTCGGCACCATCCCGAAAAACCCAAGAGGCCGAGCGACTTCAGTCGCTCGGTTTTTCGTTGGATCGCTTCCGCTCGAGAACCGACAGCCGCGGGTCCGCCCACGAAAGCCGTCGATCCACTCGACGCCGAAGGTCCACGTCGGCATCGGGCTCCGAATCAAGCGTCGCCTGCCACGTCCACAGATCAAACGGCGGCACGGCGTATGGCGCCGGATCGGCCGGGAGACGCAGCACGCCGCCATCGAGCTGATTGAGTGTCATCACGACGCGGACGCGGTCGTCCTTCCCGGCAGCGTTTCGTCGGAAGCCTTCGAGCTCTTTCGCCCCAAACGCGGCCGTCGCGAGGACGAGCAGCGCAGCCGCGAGCGTTGTCGAAAACGAGTGGGCGTCCTGGCTCAGCGTCCGGACGACGAGTCGCAGGCTTACGACGGCCGCGATGGCACAGAGCATCGCAGGCAGGATCGCGAAACGCGCATGATCCATCGGCCTGCCGTACGACGTGACAGCGAACCCGACGAGCACCACCGCCGCCGGCACCGCCAAGAGCCGCAACGATCGCCCGGTCGGCCCTTTGACGAGCAACGCCCCGCCCAGCAACGTCGCCGCCCCCGCAAAGCCAGCGAGGCGTCCAGTCGCTACGCCGAAGAGGTTCCATGCGCTGCCAACCGTGCTCGGGTGGACCGACAGCTGGTAGTGCGACGCCGTGTTCCCCGCGTTGCTCGCAAGGTCAGGGAGATTGAGCAGCAGGAACGGATTGGTGGCAACAAAGACACCCGCCGCGAGCGATGATGCGATCGCGAGATCCGAACCGCGGGCTGTAAGCCCGCGGCTGCGACGGATGAGCCACGCTGTCGGAAGCAGGACGAGCGCCACGAGCATCGTCGGGACCATGCCCGCCGCCGCGCCGCAGAAGAACCCCGCGAGGAGCAGCTGACGGCATCTGCCGCGTCGCACGTAACCGTCAGCGACGCAGACCGCGACCAACGCGAGGGCTGCCCCCGGCAGATGCGGCTTGGCCTCGTGAGCCGCGACGACCACCACCGGCAAGGCAGCTACGACCAGCCCGCCGACGAGGCCGAGGACGTTCGACCGCGTGATCCGTCGCACCAGCACCGCCGCCGCCACGCTTGCGACGACGCCCCAGAGCACGGCGTACAGCCGCATGACGATGTACAGCTTTGCGAACTCACTCGGCTGATCGAGATAGAACGCCAGGCCGCCGCGCTCGACGAAGCCCAGGACCGACGCCACGCCGATGAGTCCGCCGACCGGATACATCCATAGCCCGCCGTACGTGTAGAACTGCGGATCGGGGCTGCGTCGCTCGGCCATGGACGCGATGGCACGCAGCGTCAGCATCTCGTCGGGCTGCTGGCTGTAGAGCCGGTAGCGGATGATGATTTCGGCCCGCTCGGCGTCGGTGTCGTTCAGGAACACGCCGGCGTCGTCGCTCCGATCGACGTCGGCCGCTGCGTCGGCGTCGAGTCCGCCGGCGAGCGCAACGAGCTCCTCACCCGTCCACGGCGTGCGATCGCCGAAGAGGTAGCGATTGACGTCGCCCGTCGGCAGTCCCCAGGTGAGCCCCGGCACAAAGAACACCAGCGAGAGCAGCCCCGCCAACGTTGGCATCGCAAGCCCACGCAGTGTCTCGCGTCGGGACCGCACTCGGAACGCTAGCGAGACCAGAGCGCCCGTCATCGAGCCAGATGACGACGAGTGAGCCGCTCGCGTGAGCGAGCGCTTCCGGCGCAGAAGCGCCCGCTCACGCGGGCGGCTCGCTCTGGGAGTGGTCGCGGAGATACCGCGCTCGCACCGCTCTTGAACAACGCAATAAGCGGACACCAACTCCCGCATGCCACCCCGTCGAAATCACCCGACTTCCTGCAAGGTCGCGACGCGGAAATCGACGTCCATCCGCTGCAACCTCGTACTCTTCCCCGACCTCGCGGCGCTGTAATGGCGTCGCGGGGTCTTTCGCCCATGTCGTCGGCCGAGCTTTCACCATCCACCCGTCAGCAGCTCGACGACTGGTTCCGCACGTACGGGGACGACCTGCTGGCCTTCGCCCGCCGGCGCCTGCGTGACGCGGAAGATGCGCAGGACGCCGTCCAGGACGCTCTGGTCTCCGCCGCCGAGGCTGTGGAGAGAGGCACCGTCGTCCAGCAGGACCGGGCGATGTTGTTCACGCTCTTGAGGCGACGCATCGTCGACCACGTGCGTCGAGATCGCGTGCGACGACGCGTGGCCGAGGAGTTCGCCGAGATCACCCAGGCCCGCGGCCCGAGCATCCGCGACCAGGTCTACGCGATCGCCCGAGATCGCTGGGTGCGCGAACCTGCGGACGCGATGGAACGTGAAGAGTTCTGGGAAGCGTTTGCTCGCTGCCTCGACGGAATGCCGCCGCTGATGCGTCAGGCGATGGTTTTTCGCGAGATTGACGGCCTGGACACGAAGGACGTGTGCGAGCTTCTCGATTTGACCAAGGCCAATCTCTGGACGCTGGTGCACCGTGGACGTCTGCGGCTGCGCAAAGAACTTTCAAACCTGTTGTCCCAATCTTCCGATACTTGATGTCAGCCAGACGCGACTCGCACGACTGACACGGTAATCATGCTTTCAGGAACTTCTGGCATGAGCCTCCTCCGCAACCGCCCACCGGACCTGCACGACGCCAAACAGCGCGGCACGTTTGCGCGGGTCGGTCGGTACCTGCTGCTCATCCTCACACTCCGTTGCGAAGACGCCGACGAGATGCGGCTGCGTCGTCGCTATGGCGAAACTCACTGGGCCGAAGACGCCGCCGAGGTCCTTCACCGCTGGACGTGCGGCACGTGTCGCAAAAGCAAGCGGCAGGAAGAGGCCGTCGAATCGGCCCTCCAAGGCTTCGCCGCGCGGGAGCAGGCGGGCGGACCAAGCGGAGACGGTCCACGGCTTTGAGCGAAGCGGTACCCGATCGAGTCATTTCTGCCAGCCGCGGCTCTACGCGCCGCCGGTTCGATGCGGACAGTCCTCCGGCTGTTAGCGCCGCGGCTGACGGAGTTGCAGGAGCGACGGTCTCAGTCCTTTTCGAGCGTCCGCCGAGTCGGGGCTGCCGTCCCGCGGAAGGCTTCGTCGTACGTCTCCTGCAGCGGCACCTCGATGAAACGCTGTGATCGGTAGAAGACCGGCAGATCTGGCAGTGCATCGCCCACCGTCAGCGGCTCGGCGTAGAGGTGCGGACGTCGCACTTCGTACTTGAGCCGCTCGCCCGCGTCGATCGCCGTGATGGCAAGCGGCTTGCCTTCGTGGGGTCGGTAGCCCGGGAAGTCGCACGCTTCTGCGACTGCACCGCACAGTCCGGCCGGCCCGTCATGCCGAGTCGGCGGGAACAGGTCAATCACCGATAGGTGCACGCCTCTGCGAAATGAGTGCTCCGCCTTGTCGACGAAGCGCTCGACGTGCGCCAGCCTGTCCTTGTTCGCGGGCGACGTCAGCTCGAGCAGTGCGACGAGGCGATCGCCACTTTCGTGACGGATCGCGATGCTTCGACCACGCGGTTCGAAGTCGCTGACTTCCGAGCTCTCCATTTCGACGCTGAGCCGCGGCCGGGCGAGCACGGCAGTACCGCCCTCGCCGTCGTCGACA
>JBCDKH010000227.1 GCA_038746835.1 Planctomycetota bacterium
AACTGAAGTTCGTGCCACGGGCCACTGCGTCATAGCCGAAAGTACCGATCGCGGTCGTCTCGACGTCGTGCTGTGCCGATAACGCGAGCAGCTCGTCGAGCTTGTCCGGCGGGACGGCGAGGACCATCCGTTCCTGGGCCTCGCTGATCCAGACCTCGTCGTACCGAAGGCCGGCGTACTTGAGCGGAACCTTGTCGAGCTGCACGTCGGCCCCGACGGTTTCGCCCATCTCGCCGACGGCCGACGACAGGCCGCCGGCGCCGCAGTCGGTGACGGCCGTGAACAAGCCGCGGTCGCGGGCGAGGAGCAAGACGTCTGCGACCTTCTTTTCCGTGATCGCATTGCCGATCTGCACGGCGTGGCCGAACTCGCTGCCGGCGGTGTCGGTGAGCTCGGCCGACGAGAACGTCGCCCCGTGGATGCCGTCGCGACCGGTTCGGCCGCCCATCACGACGACGTGATCGCCCGGCCTCGCCGCCTTGTCGATCTTGTCGCGCGGGATGACGCCGACGCAGCCGCAGAAGACGAGCGGGTTGTAGCGGTAGTCGTCGTGGTAGACGATCGCACCGTTGACGGTCGGGATGCCCATGCGGTTGCCGTAGTCGCGGACGCCGGCGACGATGCGGTCGAGGCGTTCGTCGCCGTGTTGGACGCAGAAGACGTCTGTGTTGGCGATGGGTCGGGCACCGAGGCCGGTGCCGAGGACGTCGCGAACGACGCCGCCGGTGCCGGTGGCCGCGCCGCCGTAGGGCTCGATGGCCGACGGGCGGTTGTGGGTCTCGGCCTTGAAGCAGACGCCGTCCGTGTCGTCGAAGGCGATGACGCCGGCGTTGTCGACGAAGACGGAGAGGCAGAAAGGCACGGAGGCACGAAGAGACGAAGGCACGAAGGGGTCTGACTCCGACTCAGCACTTCGTGCCTCCGTGCCTCCGTGCCTCCGTGCCTCCCGCTCCATGATCTCCATCGTGCTGGCGAAGATCGTCTCCTTGATGAGGTTGCCGTAGCGGCGAAGCTCACGGCCGGACGCGTCGCGGACTATGACCTCACTCTTGAGCGTTTTGTGGACGCAGTGCTCGCTCCAGGTCTGGGCGAGGGTTTCGAGCTCGCAGTCCGTCGGCTCGCGGCCGGCGCCCGCGTAGAAGTCGCGGATGGCCTGCATCTCGGCGAGCGAGAGGAATAGGTGGCCCTCGCGGCTGAGCTTTTGGAGGCCGTCGTCGTCGAGGTTCGTCAGTTCGACGTGCCGCAGTTCGAACGGCGTCTCGGGCGGGTGCGGCAGGGCATCGGGCAGGAACGGCGTCTCGTGGACCTGCTCGATGACGCCGTTGACCGACGCGGCATCGTCGACGGTTCGGCCGGTGGTGACGGCGATGACGTCGAGCCCGCGTCCACGCAGGGCATCTTCGACCGAAGCCGCGACCGGGTCCATGACTCCGGGCTTCGGCCAGACTTCGGTCTTCGCCTGTGACGTTGCCGTCTCGTTCAGCGTGGCCACGTCCCGCACGCCGTCGGCCAACAGCGGCAGCGCCAGTTCCCGCACGCGATCGAGCGGCTCGGGCGTTTCGATGAGGTAGAGCCGGGTGGCTCCATCGCCGGAGGTGGGCTTGGCTTCGACGCGGTAGACGCTGGGCATCGCCGGACGCTACGGCTCAGTCGTCGAGGTCTTCGAACAGCCGGGCGACGGGAATCTCCAGCCCCGGCATGACGTTGCCGCCGGTGAGCGTGTCGGCGGCGGTGAGAACCCGATCAGGCTCGCCGGGCGAGGTGTAGACGGCAACGGTTCGATCCGCCGGCTGGACATACCAGGCGAGACGTGTGCCGTTGTCGAAGTACTCGACGAGCTTCGCCACCATTTCTCCACGTGTATTCCCCCGACTCAGCACCTCGACGACGAGGTCTGGCGAGACGGCGGGGACGTTCGACGTTCCGACTCGGATGCCCTCCGACATACGTTCCCGGAGAACGGCTCCGACATCTGGCACTCGCACCCGGTTGACCGTCAGCAGACGAACCGTGCCATCCGCCCCCAAGAAGCGGAACGGGCGACCATTTGCATCGTTCCAGTTTCTGAGTAACTGCAGGAGAGCACCGCCTACTTCCGATTCTTCACGGCCCATCGGCTTCTCCAGAAGAACACCATCGATCATTTCCACGAGCCGCTTGTCGACCTCGACCATGTGCAGCAGGTCTTCCTCCGTCGCCGTCCCCGGCCACGGGTCCCAGACGACGCGATCGAGCGGGATGCCGCCGATGGATTCGTGCCACTCGACGCCGTCGTAGAACCGTCGATCGGTCTTCAGCGTGACGACTTCGCCCGGCGTAGCCATGGCTTTAGTTTACGCCACCGACCCGCCGCAGGACGAGCCGCTTCCGGCCGTGCAGGCGTAGCAGTGGTCGCCGAGGATGATGCGGCGTTCGCAGTAGGTTGCCGGGTCGAAGTCGGCGATGTGTTGGGCGCTTCGCTTGTCGCTCTTGAGGCCGAGCGCGTAGTTGAAGTCGCAGTCGTGCAGGCTGCCGTCGTGACTGACGTGGATTTGGTGGCGGCACATCAGGCCGTCGAGCGTGGCGGGGTTGAAGGCGTTGCGGAGCTTGTTTTCATACTCCTCGGCCCGGCCGTCGCGTTCGAGGTCGTGCAGGAATCGGCCGATGGCCATGTTGGTGATCGTGAGCAAGCGCGTGAACTCGATGCCGAACTGCTTGCCGAGTTCGCGGCGGTAATCCTCGCCCAGCGCCTCCTGCGGCGGCGGGAGGCTCGGGCCGCCGGGGTTGAAGACGAGGTCGAGCGGCAGGTCTTCGCTCTTGCCGTAGCCCCAAGCGTTGAGCTTCTGGATGACCTCGATCGAGTCGTGATACACGCCCCGACCGCGCTGCTTATCGACGTTGTTCTCCAGGTAGCACGGCAGCGACGCGACGAGATGCACCTTGCGGGCGGCGTACCACTCGGGCAGGTCGGTGTAGCCGTCGACGAGTTGAATCGTCAGGTTGGTCCGCACCATGACCTTCAGGCCCATCGCCAGGGCGTCGTCGACGAACTCGCGGAAATGCGGGTTCATCTCGGGCGCGCCGCCGGTGATGTCGAGCGTCTTGGCTCCAGCTTTCTCTGCGGCGTCGAGGACGAGCTTCTGCGTCTCGCGATCCATCTGCTCGCGCTTGTTCGGGCTGCTGCTGACGTGGCAGTGCCGGCAAGCAAGGTTGCATGTGAGCCCGATGTTGACCTGGACCGTGTCGAGCGTTGCCCCGACGAGCGGCGATCCCTGCACGCCTCGGACTTCCAACGCGAAGGACGAGCGGTCGGAGGGAGTTCCGAGTTTGACGGGCGTGAGTCCGTTCGTGGAGGTGGTCATGACAGAGCGAAGATGAGTGCGAGCCCTGAGCGTGAGCGAGGGGTTCCGGGGAGATCGTGCAGAACCCCTCGCTCACGCTCAGGGCTCGTCACGCCAGAGTCAGCAGCAACCCCCCGGTCCGCACGCGCTAGCGGACTGGTCGGGTGTCGTGGTCTCGACGTAGTCCTGCCCCTTCGTCTCGCGTGGGCTGCGCGTGACGTTGCGCCGGCAGTCGAACGGTTTAGCGTCGTCGAGCGGCACCTCCGTCAACGGCTCGACGTACGCGAACTGCCCCTTGTACGGCTCTTTGCCATAAAGCTTGAACGTCTTGTCACACACCGCCATCCGCTCGCCGCGGGTGAGCGTGTGGCCGTCGTCGTCGATGACACGCTTCCACGGGCCGAGGTAGACGACGGCCTGGTTGCGGTCCATGCACGGGCCTTGCTTGCCCTTGTACGCCTCGACGGTGACGCTGCGGAACTCGATGCCGCGAATCGTCTGCCACGCCTTGTCGGCCCGCTCGAGGATGCGAATGCCGTGGAAGCCGGCATCTTCGAAGGCCTTCAAGAAGCCCATTTCCGTGAACGCGCCGCTGATGCAGCCGCTCCAGAGGTCCGGGTCGTCCTGCATGTCCTGCGGCACGATCTCGTCGCTGACGATGTCGCTGATGACGCATCGGCCGCCCTTCTTGAGGACGCGGAACATCTCTTCGAAGAGCTTGCCCTTCTGGCCCTGTTCGACGAGGTTCAGGACGCAGTTGGAGACGATGACGTCGACGGAGTTGTCCGCGACCATGGGGTCGTTCTTCCGCAGGTGGCTCGCTTGGTCGCTCGCCGCTAACCAGGCGTCGCTGCCGTCGACGGGTTGGCTGGCGAGGAAGGTGTCGAGCTTGTCGAGGTCGAGCGCGAGGTCCTGGATGCGACCCTTGCGGAAGCTGACGTTGTCGTAGCCGACGTTCTTGGCGAATTCGGGCTGGGTACGACGCGAGAGGTCGAGCATCGGCTTGTTGAAGTCGACGCCGATGACGCTGCCGGTCGGGCCGACCTTCTGGCTCATGATGAAGCACGCTTTACCCGATCCGCTGCCGAGGTCGAGGACGGTTTCGCCCTCACGGACCCACTTGGACGGGTCGCCGCAGCCGTAGTCGACGTCGATGACTTCCTGCGGGATGGCCTTGAGGAGCGACGGGTCGTAGCCGTCGCTTGGGACGCAAAGGCAGGCTTCGACTTCCTTGCCGGCGGCGGCGTAGCGCTCGCGGGTGGCGGCTTCGGGGGTGGGGGCGGTTTGAGTGGGAAGCGTGGGCATCGATGGTAATCTAAACGAACAGGAGCCGCAGGTGGTTGCGGCAGACCGACATTTTCATGCCGAAGTCGTCGAGGCATGCCGGTCCTGTCGTCCGATTCGGCAGAGCCACGGCGACCAGAGCAGGGCCGTTATTACCATCACGAACGCCGGCACACCCGCCAGTTGCAGCGTCGCCGCCAGGCCGACGAGCCATCCGGCCGTCGTCATGAGGGTCGTCGTCAGCAGCACAAGCGGCAAAGCCCACCATCGGCCCAGAAGCAGGATCATCCCTGCAGAAAGGGCCACGAGCGTCGGGAGATAGCTCGCACCCGGCACCCAGATGGAGCTCGCGATCGCCATCAGCAACGCACCGACGACGACGATCCAGAGCACGATCCGTGCGTGTTGCCTCGGCATAGAAGCAACAGCAAGCACGGACACGACCGCCATCGACAGCCAGACGAGCAGATAGACCCGGCCCGCGTACGGATGCGTGTGCATCGAGCCGTAGACGCTTGCAGCGACGATCGGAACCAGCAGCAGGGCGACACTCCCGACGAACGCGAGCACCGACCAGAGGCGTCTCTTCAACGCCGCGACGCCAGTCGCGGATTCGGGGTGCGAGTGGGTCTCGGCTCGCTCACCGTTCG
>JBCDKH010000228.1 GCA_038746835.1 Planctomycetota bacterium
GATGCCGCAGAGGATGATCGCGTTGTCCGCCTTGTCGCGGACGACTTCGAGCTCGAACTCCTTCCAGCCGAGCACGCTCTGCTCGATCAGAATCTCGGTCGTCGGCGACGCGTCCAGACCGCTCCACGCGATCTCTTCGAACTCTTTGAGGTTGTAAGCGATGCCCCCGCCCGTGCCGCCGAGGGTGAAGGCGGGCCGAATGATCAGCGGCAGGCCGAGCCGTTCCTGGGCGGCCTTGGCTTCCTCCATCGTGTGGACCGTCTCGCTGAGCGGCACCATCAGGCCGATTTCGAGCATGAGGTCCTTGAATGCCTGCCGGTCTTCGCCTTTCCAGATCGCCTCGCGGTTGGCGCCGATCATCTCGACGCCGTGCTTCTGGAAGATGCCCTGGTCCCAGCAGGCCATGCCGACATTCAGGCCGGTCTGCCCGCCGAGCGTCGGGAGGACGGCGTCGATCGGCGTGCCCTGCTCCTTCTCACGCACCAGAATCTTCTCAACCGCCTCCGGCGTGATCGGCTCGACGTAGGTCGCGTCGGCCATCTCCGGGTCGGTCATGATCGTCGCCGGGTTGGAGTTGATCAGGACGACGCGGTAACCCTCTGCCCGGAGCGCCCGGCAGGCCTGCGTGCCGGAGTAGTCGAACTCGCAGCCCTGGCCGATGACGATCGGGCCGGAGCCGAGGAGGAGGATGGCGTGCAGGTCGTTGCGCTTGGGCATGTGGGCGATCGGCGGTGAGCCGCGTTATCTTGGCAAGCGTGACCGCCAAGACCAACCTGCCCCTGTTTCTCGCCACAGTCGCGCTCGCTTGCGTGCTTGGCGGGTGTGGCCCGAGGATTCCGCAGGACGCGCTTCAGGTGCCCAAGGACCTGCAGCCCAAAGGCTTGGCCGGCGGAGCGGGTAGCAGCCTCACGCCGTCACTCACCGCCGCCGACTCCGCGGCCATGTCGGACGACAAGATCCGATCGCTCGTCGACGAACAGCTGGAACTGCCCGAAGCCGCTCGAGTCTCTGTCTTCGCCATCGGCCAGACGCTGCGGCGGGTCAGTCTGGACGGTTCGCCCTTCGTCGACGCCAACGACCTCGAACGGCAGTTCTTCGACACGCTCACCGCCAGCGACCGCATCGGCCAGGCCGATAAGTTGCCCAAGATGCTGTTTCCAGCAGAGCCGACGCTGACGCAGCTGCGCGAGGCGGCGGCGTTGCATCGGGCGGACCTGATGCTGGTCCTTCAGACGCTGACGCGGACGACGCAGGTGGTCAACACGGGCGAACTCACCGGCGCGACCGAAGTCGAAGCCGTCCTGATCGACGTTCGAACCGGCACGATCGCGTGGAGCACAGAGACGTCAGCACCGTTCGCCTACCAAGGCAACCCCGCCACCCGCGACGGTCGGGCAACCGTCGCGGAACTCAACCGCGCCGCGGCAAGCCAGGCGTGGAACGAAGTGGCATCGGGTGTCGCAGCGTTCGTCGAGAACGTCGCGACGATCAGCGCGACCGACGGCGCTTGAGTTGAGATCATCAGCGGTCGTTCGTCTTGCTTCGCGGTGAGCGCGAGCGAGCCTCCGAGCGCAATCGTGAGGCTCGCTGACGCTCACCGCTAAGCGAGTTTTTCAAAGCAAAGCGACCAGGTTTTCGATCGGAGACCGAGCACCCGACAGCTCGCGTCCGGTGTGGTCGGTGCGTTCGCGTGTCTGATAAGCCCCGTGTCACTGGCTTCCGGGGCGGGCGGGTTCATCTTCCCGGCACGCACGCCACACCGCCCTCCACCCAACTTTGATGAACCACTTCAACTCGCTCGAGACCCTCGAAAATCGCAAGCTCCTCTCGGCCGTCACGCAGATCGACGGCGAGACGCTCCGAGTCACCGGCACCGAACGGTCCGATTACGTCACCGTTCACCAGGACGGCCGAGACGTCACCGTCACGACCTTCACCTGGGGCCACGGCTTTGATCGCCAGGTCTTTGACCGCTTCGACTTCGAGAAGTTCAGCGCCGAAACCCACGGCGGCTCCGACGTCGTCCGCGTCAACGGCCTGATCGCCCCGGATGGCGGCAGCGTCCTCACCGGTCGCGGACACGACAAGGTCGTCTTCAGCAACACCAACATCAGCGACGACTTCACCATCGACATGGGCAAAGGCCGCGACACGCTGCTGATGGTCGACGCCAAGTTCCAGGGCCTGAACGTCAACATGGGCTCCGGCAGCGACAGCGTCTTCGCCTACGGCAGCACGGCCACGGAATACGGCACCGTCCTGCTCGGCAGTGGCAACGACCTGCTGGTCGCCGTCGACAACACCGTCTTCGGCTTCACCACCGTCAAGGGCGAAAGCGGCTTCGATGTCCTCGTCGCCCGCGGCAACGAGCTGGCCGGCACGAACGTCGAGACCATGGAATGGGTCATCTGACCTGAGGCGAACCGAGTCTCTCTTTTCCAAATGAGGCAGCCCGACGCACGACGCGTCGGGCTGTTTCGCGTCATCGTTCTCTCCGTCATCCCGAACGCAGCCGAGGGACCTCGCGGTGGCTCTGAGACGACGACCAAACGAGGTCCTTCGACTCGCTGCGCTCGCTCAGGATGACTGAATCGGGAGGCGAGAACTTGTGTCAACGCGCCGGCAGATGCCTTGCCAGGAACTCCGCGGCATGGGTCATCCAGCTGACAACTTCGCGCGGCGCCTTCGGGTCGTCGTCCAAGAGACTCAAGCCGTGATGGCCTCGCTCGTAGAGGTGCAGCTCATACGGCACGCCGAGGTCGTCGAGCCGGCTCGCCAGCAGCAACGCATTCCGCGGCGGGACCGGCTCGTCGTGCGTCGTGTGCCAGATGAACGTCGGCGGCATGCGGTCGTGGACGAGGGTTTCGAGCGACAACTCTTCGGCGAGGGCGTCGGGTGCATCAGGCCCGAGGAGGTTGTCGCGACTGCCGCCGTGGGCGAAGGGCTTGGTGAGCGAGACGACAGGGTAACACAGCACTGCGGCCTGGATCTGGTCGCTGGTGAGCGTTGCCGACGTCCAGCCGGCAAGGTGGCCGCCCGCGCTGAAGCCGAGGATACCGACGCGATCGATGCCGTCGATCGCCCGAATCTGCCGGACGGCCTCGGTCGCGTCTTCGAGCGGGGCCGGGTTTCGGTCCGGTGCGACGCGGTACCGCAAGATCGCCGCCGTGTAGCCGAGCGTGTTGAGCCATTGGCCGACGTTTTCCGACTCGCGATCGCTGCAGAAGCCGTAGCCGCCGCCCGGCAGCACCACGACCGCGGCCGAAGCACCGTCGACTTGCATGACGTTCAGATTGATCGACATGCACCAAGGCTACCTGCCGCTCATACACTGTGGCGATGGCGGCGAACCTTTCCCTCACGGTGGTCAAGGACGAACCGGCCCGCAGTGTCCCGCCCTGCGGCGGTGCCGGAGGCGGTTTCGCCGGAGGTGTCGACACGCTCACCGGTCGGCGCAAGCCGAACTGGCTCAAGATGAAAATGCCCGCCGGCAAGGGCTATGGCCGGCTCAAGCAGCTCGTCCGCGAGAACAACCTCCACACCGTCTGCGAAGAGGCCAAGTGCCCCAACATCGGCGAGTGCTGGAACGCCCAAGGCGGCGGCACGGCGACGCTGATGATCCTCGGCGACACCTGCACGCGCGCTTGCGGGTTCTGCAACATCAAGACCGGCCGGCCCACCTGGCATGACGACGACGAGCCACGACGCGTCGGTGAAGCCGTTGCCACGATGGGCCTCGGCCACGCGGTGATCACGAGCGTCAACCGTGATGAGCTGCCCGACGGCGGCGCCCGCATCTGGGCCGAGACGATCAACGAAATTCGCCGGCAGTCGCCCGGCACGAGCGTCGAGGTGCTGATCCCCGACTTCGAGGGCAACTGGCCGGCGTTGCAGCTCGTCATCGACGCGGCCCCCGACATCCTCAACCACAACCTCGAGAGCGTCCCCCGCATCTACTACAAGGTCCGCCCGCAGGCCAAGTACCGCCGCAGCCTCGACCTGCTCCAGCGGTGCAAGCAGCAGGGCCTCGTCACCAAGACCGGCCTGATGCTCGGCATCGGCGAGGAGGAGCACGAGGTCGACCTCGTCATCGACGACCTCGTCAGCATTTCCTGCGACATCCTCACGCTCGGCCAATACCTCCAACCGACGCCGCGTCACCTGCCGGTCGACCGCTGGGTCCACCCCGACGAGTTCGCCGAATGGAAGTTCCGCGGCGAGGCCAAGGGCCTGCGTCACGTGGAGTCGGGCCCGCTGGTTCGTTCGAGCTACCACGCCGAACAGCAGGTCCAAAGCCACGCGGCGGTGTGAGGATCAGAGCAGGTCGACAAACTGTTCGACGGTCAGGCCGGCCTGCCGGATGATCGTCCGCAACGTCCCTTTGGCGACGGGATCGCCTTTCGGCACTGAAGTCGTTCGGCGATCTTTCGCCCGACGGAGGAACGTGTGGCTTCCTTTGCCTTTGCCGCTTTCGACCACGAAGCCGACTCGCTGCAGCGCGCGGATGACCTCCCGCGGGCGAAGGCTTGGAAGCTTCGCTGGCAAGGTCGAGGTTCCCTACGCAGCCGCGGTTCTGGTGGCCGATGACGTCGCGACCGGCTCATCGACGTAGACGACTCGTGCAGAGTAATCCTCCTCGGGAACCGTGTCGTTGTGCTCCCGAGCGACTTCAAGCCAGCCCTCGATAGCGTCACGTATATTCTCGAGAGCCTCCTCTTCCGAGCGCCCCTGACTGACACAGCCGGGCAGACTCGGCACGGAGACCGTCCAGTATCCTGGGCTCTCTGGATCAGCAGCAAGAACTACGGCACGCCGCATGCCGTCAACTATAACAGGCTTATGTTGAGGTTGTCGATCCTGACTCTATTCCTTGCCGCTGTTGCTCCCGCCGCCGCGGACCCCATGCCTGTCCGAGGCGTGACCTTCGCTCACCTCCACAACCGCCAGGTCGGCTATGGCTCCGACGCCGCACGTCGCCAGCTCGATGCCATCCGCGAGCTTGGCGGGAACTGGATCACCGTCACCGACTTCGTCTACATGCCGAACGTCAATCGCCCCGAGCTCCGCTGGGGCGGCGATCGGTCGCTGACGCGCGACGGCCTGGCGACCACCATCCGCGACGCCAAGGCCCGAGGCCTCAAGGTCCTCTCCAAGCCGCACGTCTGGTCCAACCAGTTCTGGAACGGCGACGAGTGGCACGGCACCATCGCCATGACCAGCGACGACGACTGGCAACGCTTCTTCGACCGCTA
>JBCDKH010000229.1 GCA_038746835.1 Planctomycetota bacterium
ATGGCTAATGGTTGAGCCATAACTGTGAGGAAGGCGCTAGTGAGCCATTTTGAGACACGGCGCACAAGATTTTGAGACGCCACGCCCTCCCATCATCTGCTAAGTTCGCAAGAACCCGCGAGGAGGACTGGGAGAAAAGCATGCCAAGCACGAGATCCGCACGCGCCATCGTCATCGCCGCCACCTTCCTCGCCACTTCGTCGGCAGGGGCGGCCGTTTTCGACGACGGCGGCACGACCATCATCAATTCGACCGTTAATGACTTCATCGAAGTCTCCGACGGTCCAGGCGGGCTGCCGACGACGGTCATCTTCGAGCCCGGTGCCAACATCACGCAGGCAGACTCGGTCGGCGACTCGGTCTTTGCCACCGGTAACTCCAGCGTCATCGTCAACGGCGGCCAGTTCGTCGAAGACGTGACCGGGCTCGATGATTCGTCAATCACGGTCAACGGCGGCACTCTCGGCGACGATTTGCTCGGCTTCACCAACGCCACACTCGTCATGACGGGCGGTAGCGTTGCTGACGATGCTGAGATCTACGATACTGGCTCGTTCGTTGTCAGTGGCGGCGTCGTCGGGGAGGACCTTGAGGCGTTCGACGACAGCTCGCTGACATTCAGCGGTGGGACCGTCAACAACTTTCTGGCCGCTTTGGATAACTCGACCGTCGCGATGACCGGCGGAAATGTCAGCGACGGCGTCGCGGTGCTTGATAGTGCCGATTTCACCATCAGCGGCGGAACGGTGGCCAACAACGTCCGCGCTGAGGATGTTTCGACGGTCGTCATGACCGACGGCGACATCGGAAACGACCTCGAAGCGATCAATGGCGCGGCAATCACCGTGACTGGCGGGTCGATCGGCTCGGATATCGAGGCCAGCCAGCTTGCAACGATCGACATCTTCGGTGGTGAGCTCGGCACGACCGGCGTGTTCGACAACGGAATCGCCAGCGGCGGAGACGCCGTGATCACGCTGTATGGACCCGAATTCCAGATCGACGGCTCACCCGCTGCCTTTGGCAACATCAGTCAGATCTTCGGCACCCTGTCCGGCACCCTTTCCGACGGCAGCACGTTCGATATGCCGTTCGTGAGGGTGAATGAAGGCTTTTTCGGTGGCTTCCGCGGCGAAATCGTTCTCGTCCAGCAGGCGATCCCTGAGCCCGTCGCGTCTCTCGGCGGATTGATCGGACTTGGTCTGCTCGTTGCGAGGCGGCAGCGTTGCTAGTGAGGAGGAGCTCGGAAAATGAACATCTGCAAACCAGCCGTCGCATTCGGATTGGCCGTCGTTGCCACGTGCGCTGCGGCATCAGCGGCGATCACGGATTTCAACACGTGGACCCTCGTTGAGGATCCGCCCAACGCCAACTTGTCCGGGTCGGTCGACTCGGCCAGTCAGATCACGATGAGCGCCGACGGGGCCGTGCCGGACGCGACCGACATCGGCTACCAGAGTGTCAACGCCAACACCCCGGCCGGATCGACGTCCGGCTTCGCCTTCGACCCGACGGCCGACTTTGCCGTCGCGATCGACTACGACTGGTCGTTCGTCGACACCGTCGGCGGCAGTGGGATCGGCTTCGGCATCGGCGAGGATGGTGCCGGTAGCAACTCTGCGGGCGTGGCCATCGGTGCGTTTGACGACGCCGTCGGTCCGGCGGGCGGTGCGGCACGCGTGAACGACGTCACGATTTCCCCGACGCCGCTGATTCAGCTGTTCGCCAGTGCGACTGGCAGCATGCACATCAGCTATTCGGCGAGCACGGGCGACATCGTGGTCGGCACCGGCACGGTCGGCGCGAGCGCGCCTTCGCAGAGCGCCACCTTCGACGGCGCGACGGTCTACGACCTCTGGAACGCCGACGGCGACGACGACCTGTTGGTGGTTTCGCTCTTTCTGCGGAGCGTGGGTGCCTTCACCCCTGCTTTGACGTCCGGCAGCACGACCGCTGTCTTCAGCGATTTGCGTGTGATCAGCGGAACGCCGGTCGCCATCCCCGAGCCGACGAGCCTGGCAATGCTCGCCGTCGGCGGACTGCTGATCGCTCGACGGCGTCGGTGATGTTGTCCGAAACGCCGACTCAACTTTGAGACGCACGGCGCGCGATTTTGAGACGCGTAGCCCTTGGCTGATCCTTCGGAACCGGCCAACCTCCTAGGCATGATGGAGAGAATGCTGCAGTCTGCCGTGCTGGTCGCTTGCGCGGCCTTGACGATCCCCGCCCCGTCGCAGGCCGGGGTCGTGGAGACGGGCGAGGTCGTCGTTTTCGCGAACCGGATCGCGTACGGCCCAACGGGCTTCGGCACACTTTTGATCGACGACGGTTTCCTCTACAACTCCGCCAGCCAAGCCGCCACGGGCCAGGCCGATGTCGCGGTGACCCTCGCCGAGAACGGCGGCTCCGCGTTCGCCACCGTCACCGGGTCGCAGACGCGGATGGAGGTCACCGCCAACCTGACCATCGGTGGCAACGGCGGCAACGCGCTGATGGGGATCCTCGACGGCGCAGGGGTCGATGTCACCGGCCGAACCGTCATCGACATCACCGTCCCTCCTCTTGGCGGGCTGACCGGCGGGCTGCTCGTTTCCGGCACCGACGCGTTGTTCGCTGGCGGTAACCTCGACTTCGAGCTCCGCCGCGGGCTCGTCGTCGTCGAAGACAACGCTCTGCTCATCGCCCTGACACAGAACGACGATGCGACGTATCTCGGCGGCGTCCCCGGCACCACCGCGGAGCTCATTGTGCGTAGCGGCGGCACCTTCGATGCAAGCGCCACCGTTTCCAACACGGACGGCGACGTCTTCATCGGCGAGGACACCAACGGCCAGAAAGGCCAAGCGATCGTCACCATCGAGAGCGGCGGCCGATTCCTCGCCGACGACGTGTTCATCCGCAGCTCTGACGCCAACCCCGCGTCGATCACCCTCAGCGGCGCTGACAGCCTTTTCGAGGCCTCTCGGCAGCTGCAGCAGACTGGCTCGGGCTCGTCGACGATCCGCGTGAGCGACGGTGCGGCTCTGTCGACGCAGAACTATCAGCTCGGCTTCGATGGCAATCACCAGGCCACCGTCGAAACCGGCGGCTCGATCGTCGCGACCGGCAACATCCAGGTCGGACGCAACGGAGGCGTCGGCCGTCTCAATCTCACCGGTGCCGGCACGACCGCCTCTGGTAACAGCAACGTCAGCGTCGGCTGGATTGGCTCCGGCAGCAACGGCATCATCGACATCGGCCGAGGCGCGACCCTCACCGCGAACGGACAGGGCTTTCGCCTCGGTCAGGGCGACAACCTCGCCCAGGTCATCTTCCGCATCGGCGACGACGGCACTGGCGAAATCGAAAGTGGTCAGGTCATCGCGACCGAGCTCCGCTTCGGAATGGGCACCGCGCTCTTCGACCTCCAGCTCGATCCAGGCGTCACCCTCTCCATCGGCGACAAGTTCGTTCTGATCGACTACGAGACACTCCGATTCGACTTGCCCGATCAGGGCTTTGCCAGCCTCCCGGACAACAGCATCATCACCCGCAGCGGTTACGACTTCCGAGTTCGCTACTCAGACGACCTCGGCGGCGGCGATCTGGCCTTCACCGTCACGGTCATCCCTGAGCCTCTCGCCGCCCTGGGCGGGTTCGCCGGTGTCGCCCTCATCGGCCTGCGTCGGCGATCGGCCGTTTGAGTCGCGGCTCGCTTGGTCAGCGAACTAAGCATGACTGACGGGTTTGTAGGGGCACGCCATTCGTCCTGCTGGATGGTCGAGCGACTCACTGGG
The DNA here is from genome assembly GCA_038746835.1 of Planctomycetota bacterium. Classification (NCBI taxonomy): domain Bacteria; kingdom Pseudomonadati; phylum Planctomycetota; species Planctomycetota bacterium. The sequence continues at coordinate 3,777 of JBCDKH010000229.1, forward strand.
CGCTTCCCCGAGAGTCTGCTCTTTTTTCTTCACACGGGCGGTGCTTTCGCTAGGGTCGGGCGGAGCCGCGGACGCTTTGTCCGAGGGTTGAGATCCATGCAGCAGTCAACACGTCTGACCATCGTCTACCTCCCCGCACTGGCTGGGCTTTTCGCAAGCGCGTCGCTTGCCGGTGTCACCGAGGTTGGCGACGTCACGGACACCGGCACGACCAAGATCGTCGGCGACACTGGCGTGGGCTCGTTCACCGTCGACAGCGGCGTTTCAGCGTTCGAAAACACCATGCGGTTTGGCGACTCGCCGACCGGCAACGGGACCGGCTTGGTCACTGGGGCGGGCACATCGCTCGAACTGACCAACGGCGTCCTCAACATCGCCAACGGCGGGACCGGGCTCTTCACCATTTCCGTCGGCGCCGGCGTGACGATCACGCGCGACCCCAGTGCCACAGGCTCCCAGGGCGGATTCCTGATCGGACAGCCCGCGGGGAGCATCGGGGAGCTGGTCGTGACGGGCGCAGGCTCCTCGCTGACCGGGTTTGGTCCAAGAGGCTGGATGGGCGGGGATGGCCAAGCGACCCTCACCGTTGAGGACAATGCCACCGTCCGTGCGTTTGGCCCGACGCAAAACAACCCGTCGTTCCGAGTGGCTCAAAACCCCGGCGGCCAAGCCACCATCAACGTGCGAAGTGGCGGCGAGCTCGACTTCACCGGCATGGGCAACGACGTCTTGTTCCTGCCAGAACGCGGTACCGCGACCGTCAACATCGAGAGTGGCGGGCAGCTACGAGCGGGACGCGTACGCGTCGCCCAGGTCGGTACGGCGTCGTCGGACATCAACATCACGGGAGCCGGCTCCGAGTTTCAGGCGGAGTTCTTCTTTGCGGCCCAAGACCCCGACACGGTGGTCACCGTCGACATCGAAGACCAGGGCAGGCTCGACGTCTCCGAATGGCTCTACATCGGGCAAGAAGGCACGGGCACGATGAACGTGTCGGGTGCCAGCACGGTGAACGTCGACCAAGACTTCTTCGTCGGAGGCGAGATCGGAGCAGTTGCCGGCAACGGTTCCGTCACGGTGACCGACGGCTCGTCTGTGACTGTCGGCGACGACCTCTACATCGGAACCGACATCTCGACGGGTGTCCTCTCGCTCTTCGGTGCCGATACAACACTCACGGTGGGCGACCGGCTCTACGTTGGCTGGGGCTTTGCAGGCTTCCCTGCGACGGGGACGCTTGAAGTCGGACGTGGTGCCGTCGTTGAGGCCACCGCCGGCGAAGGCCTCAACTACGCCGATGCCGGCGGCGACCAGGCGACGGGCCGATTCGTCATCGGCGACGATGGAACCGGAACCGTCTCCTCCGGCCTGATCGAGGCCAG
>JBCDKH010000230.1 GCA_038746835.1 Planctomycetota bacterium
CGATCCGACCGGCAAGCTGGCGATCATGGTCAGCCTGCGCAGCAATGGCCAAGTCGACTGCGCCGCCCTGCTCCAACCCTGCGGCGGCGGCGGCCACGCCAGGGCCGCCGGTGCACGCGTCGAAGGCGACATCGACACCGTCCGCGAGCGCGTCGCCGACGCCGTCTCGAAACTCCTCTGACCGGCTTCAATCAACCGCCCAGCGCATCGACGCGTTGGTGGATGTCGCCGATGCTGGTGACGCGTAGGCCGAAGTGTTCGCCGACTTTGACGGGTTCGCCTTCGCCGACGATCTGGTTGTTGACCATGAGGTGCAGCGGTTCGTCGCTGGAGCGCTGGAGCTCGAGGATGCTGCCGTGGGCAAGCCGGAGCACGTCCGACAGCGGCAGCTTCCGCTCGGCGATCCGGACGATCACCGGCACTCGGAGCTTGAGGATGCGCTGCACATCCGCATCGCTGGCCGACGTGTCCTCTTCTGGCTGATTGGCAAGTACCGGCATGTCGTCGTCCCTGACGCAAAACACCCGCCCGCCGCCGTCCCTGGCCGCGAGTCGACTGCCAGTGTCGCAGAGCGGGCCGATGTTGCAAGGTGTCGCACCAGGAAAAGCGCTCCCGCTGCTGCTCGTCTGCAGTACGTTGCCCGCATGAGGTGGCGAGACCTCCTCCATGTCGTCCTGCCGACCCTCGGCCTGCTGACATCCGCGGCACGCAGCCAAGACTTCTTCTTTTGCATCGATACAACCGACGGTCGATTCATCATCGATTCTGGCGTGCCTTTCGCCGGCTTCACGCTGCAAAGCACCACCGGTGCCTTGCTGCCGGAGAACCTGCCATGGCTCGGAGGCACCCCGGCCTCCGGTGCCATCGTGTTGGACCCAGAAAATTTCGTCATCTTGTCCGCGCTGAGTGCATCGACGAGCGATGTAAGCGTGGGCACCACCGGATCACCGGCTCCACCCGGCACCTACGACCTCGGGCGGGTCATCGATTTGTCGCTGATCAATCTTAACGATCCGGACAATCTGGGTGTCGCGTATCTGTCAAACGACAACACTCTCCGTCCAGCTTTTCCGATCTTGTCGACCTGCATCCCCGAGCCCACATCGTCTCTTCTCGCCTGCGGCGTCCTCGGCGTCGTTCTTCACCGAACCCGATCCGTTACTCGCATCGCCGCCTGAGTTGATCAACCCGCAACTCTCAGCTGAAAGTCATGTTCCGCGTCCTTCCATTCCTCGTCGCCGCCGTACTCTCGCTCCTGGTGGCTTCCGCCGCACGCGGGCAGGACTTTGTCTTCAGCATCGATCCCATCGACGGCCACACGATGATCGAGTCAGACGTGCCTTTCAGGGGATTCTCGCTACAGAGCGACACCGATGCGCTGCTGCCCGAGAATCTCCCGTTCATCCTCGTAAACAATCCATTTCTCATCGTACTGAGCCTGGATCCGCTACTTGTCCTGCCAAATCTAGGAACCTTCGTCAGCAACATTACCGCCGGCACGACCGGAACTCCGATCCCGCCGGGCACCTACGACCTCGGCCCCATCGTCGACATCGCGACACTGGACTTCAGCACCGAGTTCGGCGGGCTCAGCCTGTCGTATCTGCCCGCCGACACTGATGAACTATTGCCTGGACAGATCAGCATTCCCGAGCCGACGTCGTCGCTCCTCGCCTACGGCGTCCTCGGCCTCGCCCTACTACGCCGACGGCGCTCGGCCTGACCTTGACGACCATGCGATTACTTCTCCCTGCCCTTCTCCTGTTACCCGCCATCGCCTCGGCGGACGCGTTTCGATTTGCCGTGGATCCCGACGATGGAACCGTCGTCATCGAAGGGACCGACGCCTTCAAAGGCTTCAGCTTTCTAAGTGACGAAGGGAATCTGCTGCCGGCGAACATTCCCTTGGTCGGCGGCATTCTCCCCACCCAAACCTTTCTGCTTAGTGAAGACCCACTTGTCGTCTTGTCGGGACTTATCGCTGAGCCAACCGACATCTCGGGCGGCACGACCGGTGCCGCAGTACAAGCCGCTGGGTTTGCTGCCGATGGCGGTGGCTATGAGTTCGGGCAACTGGTCGACGTCGACGCGTACACAACGCCCGAAGCGATTACGGACGATCTCACACTCCTCTGGCTCGACGGTGCTGGTGAAGTGAGAACGGGCCAGGTCATCCTCATCCCCGAACCGACAACGCTCGCCTTCGCGGGGATCGCGTCCGCCACCCTCCTCCGACGACGCTCGGCCTGACATCTGAAGCCATGCGTCTCGTGATTCAATGCTGCATTTTCGCCACTGCAACTGCGTCGTCGGCAGTCACCGGGTTGCGCCTCGGGGTGGATCCGACAAACGGTGATACGTGGATCGAAGGAATCGATGCCTTCGACTCGTTTGCCATTGAAAGTGACGTCGGAGCCTTGCTGCCTCAGAACCTGCCGTGGATCGCCGGGATGTCATCTACCGGCATCTTCGTCCTCAACGGAGATCCGCTCGATCCCGATCCCTTCGATGGCGAGACGGTTCTCTTCAGCATCCTCACGTCACCCGACGACTCGAGCGCGATAGCCACCACGTACAAATCGACACCAATACCCGGGCCCGGCTTCGTCAGCAAAGGGGGCGGGATCTATCTGGGAAGCATCGTCGACGTCGATCGCTTCGCCGACGAGAACGCGTTGTCCGACGACATCGAGCTGCTCTACATGAACTTCGACGTCAGCAACGACGTTTTCAGCGGCCAGGCGGTCTTCATTCCCGAGCCATCAACCCTCGACTTGGAGGGCTCGCAGGAGCTACCCTGCACCGCCGACGTCGCTAGTCGGCTTTGGCCAGGAGCAGCGAGGCGTTGTGGCCGCCGAAGCCGAAGGAGTTGTTGAGGGCGTAACGCACCGACAGCTCGCGGGCCTTGAGCGGGTTGTAGTCGAGGTCGCAGCCGGCTTCGACGTCGGGCTCGTGCAGGTTGATCGTCGGCGGAACCAAGCCGTGCTTGATGGTCAGGGCCGTCAGGATCGTCTCCACGCCGCCGGTGGCGCCGAGGCTGTGGCCGAGCATGGACTTGGTGCTGGAGAGCACGAGCTTCTTGGCGTGGTCGCCGAAGCTGATTTTGACGGCCTTGGTTTCGGCCGGGTCGCCGATGGGCGTGCTGGTGCCGTGGGCGTTGAGGTACTGGACGTCTTCCTTATTCACGCCGCCGTCGGCCATGGCGAGATTCATCGCCTTGGACGGGCCCGAGCCGTCTTCGATGGTCGCGGTGATGTGGTACGCGTCGGCCGTCATGCCGTAGCCGGCGACTTCGGCGTAGATCGTCGCGCCACGCTTCTTGGCGGCTTCCATCTCTTCGAGGACGACCACGCCGGCACCTTCGCCCATGACGAAGCCGTCGCGGTCCTTGTCCCAGGGCCGGCTGGCGACAGTCGGGTCGTCGTTGCGGGTCGACATCGCCCGGGCAGCGCAGAACGAGCCCATGCCCAGCGGCGAGAGTGCGGCCTCCGAGCCGCCGGCGATCATGACGTCGGCCTGGCCGTTTTTGATGAAGTTGGTCGCGTCGCCGATGGCGTTACCGGCGGTAGCACAGGCGGTGGCGACGGCGGTGGTCGGGCCACGCAGGCCGAAGAGGATCGACACGTTGCCGCTGGCCGCGTTGACCATGAGTCGCGGCACGGTGAACGGGCTCATCCGGCCAGGACCCTTGTCCTTGAGCACGAACGCCTGCTCTTCGAGCGTTTCGATGCCGCCGATGCCGCTACCGATCAGCACGCCCGCCCGATCGGGATCGCCGGCACCCTTGTCGAGTCCCGCATCGGCCATGGCTTGCCGGGAAGCGGCGATGGCGAACTGGGCGAAGCGGTCGAGCCGCTTGGATTCGCGCTTGTCGATGCCGTGGGCGACGGGGTCGAAGTCGAAGCACTCACCGCCAATTTGCGTCGTGAAGGCCGAGGCATCCCAGCGTCGGATGGGTCCGATGCCGCTCTTGCCGGCGGTGATGTTCTCCCACAGGGTGGAGACGTTCTCGCCGAGCGGCGTGATGACGCCCATACCAGTGATGACGACGCGACGCATGAGGTGCAGAAGGGAGTAAGGAGAAGGGATGAGGGAGGAGGGTCAGATGCGGAAGTGAGCGAGCCACTCTGGCCCTTCTCCCTTTTCCCTCATCCTTTCTCCCTCCGCGTCACTTGCCCGAGTGTTCCTTGATGTAGTCGATCGCCTGGCCGACGGTCTGGATCTTTTCGGCCTCTTCGTCGGGGATCGAGAGCTCGAACTCGTCTTCGAACTCCATGACGAGCTCGACGGTGTCGAGGCTGTCGGCGTTAAGGTCGTTGATGAAGTGCGTCTCGCGGCTGATGGTGCCCTTGTCGACGCCCATCTGTTCGCTGACGATGTCGATGACCTTGCTCTCGATTTCGGATTCTTCCATGGCGGTCGTTCTGTTCGGGAATGGGCCACAGCCGGGCGGCAGCGGCGAGTGGCTGCGACTATAGCCGGACGCCCACAAGGGGCCAATCGGACGGAACGTAACGGTCATTCAGCCCCTGCGACGGCTCGTCACATCGCCATACCACCATCCACACACAGGATCTGGCCCGTCACATACGCCCCGGCAGGCGAGGCCAGATAACTGACGGCAGCAGCGATCTCGTCCACTTGCCCGAACCGGCCGAGCGGGATTTGGCCGACGACCGATTCCTTGATCTTGTCGTCCAGGGCGTCGGTCATGTCGGTCGTGACGAAGCCGGGCGCGATGACGTTGGCCGTCACGCCTTTGCCGGCGAACTCGCGGGCGACGGTCTTGGTGAAGCCATGCAGGGCCGACTTGCTCGCGGCGTAGTTGGCCTGGCCGGCGTTGCCGAGCACGCCGCTGACGCTGCCGATGTTGATGATTCGGCCCTGCTTGCTCCGCATGAGCTGCCGGGCCGCGGCCTTGGTGGCGACGAAGACGCTCTTGAGGTTCGTCTGGAGCACTTCGTCGAACTGCTCATCGGTCATGCGGAGCAGCAGCGTGTCGCGCGTGATGCCGGCGTTGTTGACCAAGACGTCGAGGCGCCCGTGCTCCTTGGCGACGGCGTCGATGCCGGATCGGATCGATTCGGCGTCGCCGACGTCCATCGAGACCGCCGATGCCG
>JBCDKH010000231.1 GCA_038746835.1 Planctomycetota bacterium
ACGTCAAGCTTCGCGGGGCTTCGGTCCGGACGTTCCTGCGGTTCATGCTCCGCTCGATCCCGAAGGATGAGCCGCTGGCGATCTTCGTCGACGAGGGCATCGTCCGCATCACCACCAAGGCCGAGGAAGAGGCGACGCTGGTCTTGCGGGTCTACGACATTCGCGACCAGCTCGTCGAAGTGCCGAACTTCACGATCGCCGACATCAACATCGGCGGCGGCGGCGGAGGAGGTGGCGGCTTCGGTGGTGGCGGCGGAGGAGGTGGCGGCTTCGGTGGTGGCGGAAACGGCGGCGGTGGCGGAGGCTTCGGCGGAGGAGGTGGTGGCTTTGGTGGTGGCGGTGGTGGTTTTGGCGGTGGCAACGGCGGCAATCAGAACAACCAGTCGCGTGACGAACGCGCCCAGGACATCGTCGACCTGATCCAGGCCACCGTCAGCCCGAATGTCTGGGACGTCAATGGTGGCACCGCATCGATCCGCGTCTTCCAGGGCCAACTCGTCGTCAACGCCCCACGTTCCGTCCACGCCAAGCTGTAGCTTTCGCCGCTATAGCGTGACGAACATCCCGAAGCCGACGTACAGCACGTCGTCTTCCCAGAACTGTCCATTAGGTTCTTTGCCGTTGTAGAACTCGGCGAGGAACTTGATGTTGCGCCCGTGAACCTTCTGATTCTCGGCCTGAAGTCCCGCACGCAGGTTGAAGTCGAGCTTGAAGCCGTTGCCCTCCTGCTGCTGCACGTCGGCCGAGGCGACGGGACGCCAGTGATCCCACAGCTCGATCGGTGCACGCGCCTCCACGCCCCACTGCAAATGCCAGAACTCGTACGACGGCGGTGACGGGCGACGCAATGCACGACCGAAGCCGCCGTAAACCCGCAGCAGGCCGTGGTCGTCGATGTAGGCGTTGCCGAGCACGTCGTAGCTGAGCCGAAGATCAGCCCGGTCGTAGCTGAAGTCCTCGCGGATGACGCCACTGTCGTTGGTCAGGTACTCGTCGCCGACGTGGCTGCTCCGGTGCCAGAGGCGGAACATGCCGCTCCATCGCCCTTTCCGCGCGTTGAGCATTCCGCCAAAAACGAAGTCGTTGTTGAAGTTGTCGCGACTGAACCGGTCCTGGTCGAAGTCGCTGTGGACGGCCGTCTGAAGGGCAAACTCCAGCCAGTCGAGGTCCGGGATTGCTGGGTCTTTCCAACGGTAGATCGGGATCGTCCCGCCGATCGTGAAGGCGGCGACGTTCTCCAGGAAGTCGTCCTGGACATAGCGGTGGTAGCTCGCACTCATCAGTGGCCAGAACGGGTCGGCCCACAGCGGCTCGAACACGTCGCCCAACGGCAGGAGACCTTCGCCTAGTCGGCCCTGGTCGTACCGCTCCGGTGCGGCCGCTGTGGTTGTCGCCAACTGCGCCGACGACGATGCGACGCCCAGCAGAAGGGCCACAAGGCAGGCATACAGCTTCAGCATCTGGAGCAAAACCTAACGATCCTGGTAGCGGGCAACAACTTGAGCGGGAACGACCGATAGAACGGCCGCTTCAGAGGTACAGACGCAGCGAGACGCCCAGGTACTCGATGTCGTCGACGAAGAGCTGGCCGTTCTGGTTGCGGCCGTTGTAGTAGATGATCTCCAGGTCCGTCTGCCCGCCACGACGCAGGCCGTCGAAGCGCGCACCAGCCGAGACGGAGAAGTCGAAGTTGTAACCCCGGCCGTCCAGGTGCTGCATGTCGATCGCCGCCGTCGGCCGAACGCCCAGGCCACCCGGCAGGTTGTATCGCATGCGGGTCCCGTCGAACTCGGCTCCGTACTGGAAGACGAAGTCGCCGTAGTCGGGCGTGCCGAACGTCCGGAAGAGCCAGCCAGCCCCGCCATAAATGCGGATAGTGCCCATGTCGGCGACGTTGCGGAAGTCGCGCGAGATGAACGCCTCGATCGAGTCGAACGTCTGGTCGTCGCGATCGATCTCCGGCCCGAAGAGCAGCAGCTCATCGCCCAGGTGGCTGCTCTCGTGGAAGAGCCGGATGAACGTCGACCAAGGCCCCTTCCGCCCGGCGAAAAAGATGCCGCCGTTGTAGTCCGCGTTGAGCAGTGGGACGCTCTCTTCGAGCAGGTCGAACGTCGCAAAGAGTGCCGCGACCGCGCCGATCTCGATCGTGTCGAACAGGTTGCTCATCGACTCCGGCGGCGGACCGGCGTAGAAGGCGATGTTCTCCCCGAACGCGACCAGCCACAGGTTGTCGTATGGCCCGCCCTCGCCGAAGAACTCACCCTCCGACTCCAACACGTACGCCGTCCCGAACTCGAACCTCGGCCAACGCGGATCGGCCTGAATCGGGTCGAATGCACGGCTCGGCACGAACCAGCGGACCTCGTCGTACGGCTTTCGAGGCTCGTACTCGATGCCCGGATCGATCGGCTGATCCGAAACGACCAGATCGGCCTCGAGCTGCGCGGAGACGTTCTGCACGAAGCAGAGGCCGAGGAAGGCTGTAAGGAAGATGACGGCTGTGACACGCACTGCCGCACTGTATCGGCTGCCGCAGCAGCCGAAAGTACGCCCGATAACTTTTTCAAACGCCCGTTTGCGACGAGGCAGTCTTCGCGAACAGCTTGGCGACCTCGACCGTGAACTTCGGCAGCACCGGTCCGCCGACGAGCGTGTCCCCGTCGCGGTAGACGTGTGCGGTGCCGTCGGGCTGCTCGGTGCGGACGGTGCGGGCTTCCGGATTGATTATCCAGACCAATTGAACGCCCGCCCGAAAATACTCGCCAACCTTCCGCTCCAGCTCAAAGACGTTGTCGTGTGGTGACGCGACCTCGATCGCCAGAGCTGGAGCGACAGACGCGTCACCTTTTGCTGGAATTCCGTCGGGGTACTGCGCCTTGTACCAGTAGGCCACGTCCGGCCGTCGCCTTGTGTCCGGCATCCAGTCGAAGCAGACAACAAACGGCTCGGTCACAACGTGCCCCTCTACTTGCTTCTCGTGCAGGTGCAGCCGAAGCCAGAAGGCGATCTCAAATCCGATCGTCTGCGACTCCAGGCTCATGTGTTTCTCCACCTTCACCCCATCCACGACTTCAAAGAGCGGCCCCGTGCCGTCGTCCTCGACGGCCGGTACCACGACGCCCGAAGGTGCAAGAGCCGCTGACATAGCCAAAGTCTACGCGATCGGTTGTCCCTACGCCTGCGGTTCAGTCATGCGTCGTGGGTCGAGCGCCTCATCGAGTTGGGCATCAGTGACGCCCTCGTACGACTTCTCGGCCATGATCTTGCGGATCGTCTTGCCCTCGGCGTGGGCTTGCTTGGCGACCTTGGCGGCCTCGTCGTAGCCGATGAGCGGGTTGAGGGCCGTCACGAGCATCAAGCTCTCGTCGATGAGCTGCTTGCACCGTTTCTCGTCCACCTCAAGGCCCACCAGCAGCTTGTCGACGAAGACGTCGCAGACGTTGCTGAGCAGCTCGACGCTCTCGAGAAAAGCGTCGATCATGACCGGCATCGCGACGTTGAGCTCGAAGATCGACCCGACGCCGCCGAGGCCGGCGGTGGTGACGGTGGCGTCATTACCGATGACGCGGCAGACGACCTGCATGACGCTCTCGCAGATCACGGGGTTGACCTTGCCGGGCATGATCGAGCTGCCGGGCTGGATGGCCGGGAGGATGAGTTCGCCGATGCCGCAGCGAGGTCCGGAGCCGAGGTGGCGGATGTCGTTGGCGATCTTGGAGAGGGAGACGGCGATCGTCTTGAGGTGGCCGTGTGCATCAATGAAGGCGTCTTTGCTCGCTTGCGCTTCGACGTGATTCTTTGCTTCCTCGTACACGCCAAACAACTCGGCTTCGCCTGGAATGGCATGATTGCTCAGATGCTCACAGACGCGTCGAGCGAAATCTGGATGAGTGTTGATCCCGGTACCAACAGCAGTCCCGCCGATCGGCATGTTTGACAGAAGCGCATCCTCGGCGGCCAGCTCCAAGTCGAATGCTCGTTGCATCTGAGCTGCGAAGCCGTCCAAGACTTGGCTGAACCGAATCGGAGTCGCGTCCATCAAATGCGTTCTCCCGATCTTCACGACGTTTTCGTAGCTTCGAGCCTTCTGCTCGAGCGTCCGCTTCAGCCAGTCAACGCTTTCACGCAGCTTCCAAAGTTCAGCAGTCGCCGCGATATGCATCGCGGTCGGGAACGTGTCGTTGCTCGACTGCCCCATGTTGACGTGGTCGTTGGGGTGGACGCGGGGCTTGTGTTCGGACCCCTGCGAGCCCTGAGCGTCAGCGAGGGGTTCTGAGCGATCACCCGAACCCGCTCGCTCGCGCTCGGGGCTCGTTCCAGACAGCTTCTGGTTGGCGAGGTTGGCGATGACCTCGTTGGCGTTCATGTTCGTCGACGTGCCGCTGCCAGTCTGGTAGACGTCGACCGGGAAGTGTGCGTCGTGCTTGCCCTCCGCGACTTGCGTCGCGGCGTCGATGATGGCATCTGCGATCTCCGGATCGAGCTTGCCGAGGTCTTTGTTGGCCTGGGCACACGCCGCCTTGAGGTGGCCAAACGCGTGAATCACCGCCGGCCGCATCGGCCGATGGGCGATCGGAAAGTTCTCCACCGCCCTCGCCGTCGACGCGCCGTACAGCGCATCGATCGGCACCTGCATCTCACCCATGGAATCGCGCTCAGTCCTGGTTTCCTGGCTCATGCGGCACGCTACGCCGACGCCCGCTCGCCCTGGGTGCGACTTGAAGCCGCCCGCAAGTTTCTTTAATCTGCGGCGTGTCTTGATCCGCAGGAGTCGCCATGACAAGCCGAAGTTGCCTTACCGGAATGCTCGCCCTTTGCCTCGTCGTGGTCGGGCTGGTGCCGTCGATCGCGTTGGCTCAAGAGCAAGCGCCCGTTCGCCTCTACGTGCTCGAGCGAGTCATCTTCGGCCCGACCAAAGCACCCTTGCCCGATGGCTATCGCCCGCCTTCGGAGTCCGTCGCCGATCTCGACGGCGGGGTCATCGAGTTCACGATCGACTACGCAGCCGACCGCGTCGAGATCGGCGACGGACTCCGAAGGCGGGCGATAGCCATCGGGCAAGGGTGCTTTGGTCGGGCCGAAGATGACTCGCTCGAGCACGTAGAGGCGAACGGGC
>JBCDKH010000232.1 GCA_038746835.1 Planctomycetota bacterium
GCCGAGCAAGACCAAGGCGAGCATCGAGCTCGCCGTCGGCAGCGATCGGTACGACGACGACACCTTTCGCGACGGCGGCTGGCGGTACGTGCGTGGCCTGCAGGTGATGTAGTCGCGATAGCCGTCAGGCGTGACGCTCACCGGCAGGCCACGCACGTACCGCCAGCCGCCGTCGCGAAAGGTGTCGTCGTCGTACCGATCGCTGCCGACGGCGAGCTCGATGCTCGCCTTGGTCTTGCTCGGCAGCTGACGCACCTTGTCGAACTCGACCGTCTTCTGGAAATACTCCACGCCGTCCCACACGACGGGGCCTTTGAAGTAGTTCCACGTCATCACGGTCGTGAACGGTGCCGTCGGCGGCGGGTCGGTCCGTCGGCTCGTCTCCCACGCCGGCAGCGACACGACCGGCCGGGTCGTGACCCAGTCGATGTCACACGTCGGCACAAGACAGTCGGGCTGCCCGATGTTCTCGGCGTAGGTCAGGTGCACGTCGTGGCCACGGCGGACTTGGTCTTCCCAGCGATCGACGTGCTGGGACCACTCCGGCTTGGTGGCCAGGACGACTTGGTTGTAGCCGGGATCCGAATCGAGGAAGACGCGACGAGCGTTGGGGTTCAGGTCGTCTGGCAGGAAGCACGCGCCGCTCACGTTGAGGTAGACGTCCGCCGACTTCGCGACGTCGCTGAAGGCCTCGCGGCTCATGCCGAAGTGCTTGTCGTGCAGCAGCACGTAGCACCATTTGTTCGCCAGCTGCGGCGCGTGACGTGCGAAGAACGTCTTGAAGAAGTCGAGCGTGTACGACGGATCGTCGACCGGATAGTTGCTGACCGGATGATGCGGCCAAGTCCACGTGTCCTCGTGGTAGTAGACGTCATGTCCCAGCTCTGACAGGGCCAGCAGGTAGTGGAAGTAGTCCCACGCGACCCCGCCGAGCGGATACTGCCCCACAAGCCCGCCGACGATGATGCGGAGCTTGTCGCGCACGCCCGGACGCTACGGCAGGAAGTCGGCGACCTTCGCGGTTGCTTCCGGTGCGGCCAGAGGTGATACGGTGTCTTCTGGCTGAAGCACGATCCGCTCGTCATAGTCGCGACGTTTCGGATTTGGCTTGCGATGAACTTCGAGCACGCCGTCCACGAGGTTCAGGATCCAGTACTCCTCGACTCTTGCTTCGGCGTAGCCGCGAAGCTTCGCTCCGCGGTCGAGTTGAAGCGTCGAGCGTGAAATCTCGACCGCGAGCGCGGCGGATCGTGGGTGACTCATGCCTCGCTGAATCTGCCCGCGAACAACGGCGATGTCCGGCTCAGGCTCCGACGTGTCACTGACACGCAGCGGATTCTGCGTCCTCAAGTAAAACGTGTCCTCCGGGAAAACCCTCCTGCACCAGCGGTCGAGATTCAGGAAGGCCCAGACATGATCCTCGCTTTGCGGTGGCATTTCGATGATCTCTCCGTCGATGAACTCCGTCCGCCAATTGTCGAAGACACCGGCGTTTACCGCGGCGTCGAATCGCTCGCGTGACCACTTCGGTGAACGCGGCTGCGTGAAGGCGTCGCCGGCTTCGACAACTTGTGCTGCAGGCGATTTGCGATCGCACTCCACCTCGGATCGCGTCGAGACAGGCTCTTCGAGAAGAACGCTCATCACGGAAATACTACCACACAACAGCGCGAAGACGCCCCGGCCGGGAAGCCAGGGCGTCTGTCCGATGATCGAAGAGCGAAGGCTCTACTTCCGAGGCGTGGGAATCAACGGTGGCTTCTTGCCGTCATCGACCGGCTTCTTGACGCCGTCGGTACTCATCCCTTGGCCCTGAAAGGGCGTGGGTGATGCGATCTCGAGTTTGCTGCGAAGCACAACGGACTGGCTTTGGCTGTCGATGGCGACCTCGATGTCGGTCGGGCGGCTTCCCCACAGTTCGATGACCGGCTTGCCGTCGACAATGACCTCCGTCCCGGCCAGGCCATTGATCATTTTGAGGTCGATCTCGACACGATCTGTGGTGTCGATGCCCTGCAGGACCAGACGGTCCTCGAATCCGAGGTCGATTACCCGGACACGATGGCTGCTCGGTAGCGAGCCGAAAACGCTGCCATCGACGTTGAATGCGTCGCCCCCGGCACCGCCGACGAGGAAGTGATAACCGTCGCCGTTGACGTTGAGCGTGTCGTCACCTTCGCCGGCATCGATGAGGTCGGATCCGCCGCCACTGTTGATCGTGTCGTTGCCTGCACCGGTCAAGATGACGTCGCCGACGTTCAAGTTGAGACGCTCCGGGTAAGCATTGCGGGACGAGGGCCGATCGGTGCCGGTGATGTTGTCGGCCGCCGAACCGGTGATGACACACTCGATGTGGTGCCCGTACTCGAGGTCGCTGAACGCGAAAGTGACGGGCAGATCGGTGGCGAGGCTGACATCCCACTCGGGCTGCGGATGATTGCCGGATCCGGCACGGATCATGGTCATCTGCTCGGGGTTGACATCCCGTGCGAAGAAGAGTGTGTCGCTGTTCTTGGTGCTTCCGCCGTGTTGCGGTGTGAAGTCGTCTTCGCCGTAGGTGCCGGTGAACTCGTCGTAGATTTCGTACCCGTCGACGGTGTTCCCGATGATGACGAACGTGTCCATGTTGTCGCTGCCGATGAGCACGTCGTTGTTGTTGCGTCCGATGAGCACATCGAAGCCCGCGCCGCCGATGAGCGTGTCGCGGTCCTCCGGGTTGTCGCCGCCATCGACGTACGTGGCGACCTTGTTGTTGACGTTGCCGCCGCCGCCATGAAGCAGGTCGTTGCCGTCGCCCCCGTAGACGGTGTCGACAAGCATCCGCTCATCGCCGTCCTCGTCGAGGAACCAGTCGTCCGGCGGAGTGACGCCCACCCAGTAGGCGGACGCACGTTCGATGAAGTCATCGCCGTCACCGCCATGCATGAAGTCTTCGCCACCACCGCCGTTGATGGTGTCGTTGCCACCGCCTCCCCAGATCGTGTCGTCGATGCCGCCGCCGATGATGTTGTCGTTGCCGGCGTTTGCGTCGTCGACGTCGGGCCCGTCGCCGTAGATTTCGTTGAGGCCGTTGGACCGCATATCGATGATGTCGGAACCGGCACCGCCGTAGATCGTGTCGTTGCCGAGCGAGACCGTGGTTCCGCCGCCACGAAGCGTGTCGTCGCCGTCGCCACCCGAGATGATGTCGTTTCCGGCACCGCCATCGATCTCGTCGTTTTCCTCACGTCCGCCGATGACGTCATCGCCGTTGTTGCCGTCGATTTCATCCGGCCCCGCGCCGCCGTCGAGCGTGTCGTTGCCATCTCGGCCGAAGATCTTGTCGGCGTCGCCGTAGCTCTGAATGTTGTCGTTGCCCGCGCCGCCGTCGATGATGTCTGGTCCGTCCGTCGGGCTGTTGCCGTTGACGTCGGTGTAGGAAGCGTCGATGACGTCGTCACCGTCAGTACCGGCAACGTTGTTCCAGGAGACCAGCATCGCGGCCGACGTAGCGGCGACCGGGATGCAGGCCATGGCAAGAATCGCGCGGGTCGATTTGTTCGTGTTCATGAGAAACCCCGTTTCAGGTGTGTCAGACAGGTACACGCCCGGCCCCCAAGCCGTCGGCGTGCTGGAAATGGAAAGGACACCAGTCCAATCGGGATCAAACAACATCCCGTGGCCGGTGCAGCCGAGACCGCGAGGCTAACGGAAAGTTCCCAAGCTTTTCAATCTCCTGAAGCCTCGTCTTCCAGCCGAAGCTGGTGTCGGGCCATCTGGAAGTAGCGACCACGCTTGGCAATCAGGTCGTCGTGCCGACCGCGTTCGACGATCCGGCCGCCGTCCATGACGAAGAGTTCGTCGGCGTCGAGGACAGTGCTGAGTCGGTGGCTGACGACGACGATCGTCCGTTCGCTACGCAGGCCGAGCAGCGTGTCGGTGATGCGACGCTCGTGTTCCGGGTCGAGCGCGCTCGTCGGTTCGTCTAGCACGACGATCGGCGAGCCGGCGAGCAGGGCCCGGGCGATGGCGATGCGCTGACGTTGCCCGCCCGACAAGTTGCTGCCGCCTTCGCTGATCTGTGTCGCCAGGCCGTCGTCGAGCTTGTCGACGAACTCGACCGCGCCGGCGAGTTCGACGGCGTGGCGAATCTCCGCGTCCGTCGCGTCGGGTCGGCCGTAGGCGACGTTCTCGGCGACGCTGGCGGGCAGGATCGGGTTTTCCTGCAGGACCAGCGCGACGTGGCCGCGGACGTCGCGGACACGCAGGTCGCGGACGTCGTCGCCGTCGAGCAACACGCGGCCGGCAGTCGGGTCGTAGAAGCGCGGCAGCAGGTTGAGCAGCGTCGTCTTGCCTACGCCGCTCGGGCCGACGAAAGCGACCATGCTGCCGGGATTGATGGTGAAGCTCACCTCATCAAGCACGCGCTCGCCGCCAGTCTTGTATTCGAACGAGACGTTCTCGAAAGCGAGCGGTCGTGCTGCGGGCACAACATGTTTCGCGTGCGGCCTGTCGGCGACGGTCGGGTCGCGGTCGAGCACCTCGAAAACGCGCCTCGCCTGTACGCTGGCCGACTGCAATCCCGCGGCCGATCCGCTGAGCTGATTGAGCGGGTCGTACAACCCGCCGAGGTACGTCACGAAGAGGTAGAGCGTGCCCGGCTGGAGCCTGCCGTCGGCGACGAACCACCCGCCGAACCCGAACAGCGCCGCCGCGCCTGTGCCGAGGATGACGCCCAGCACCAGCCAGTAGAGTACCTCTTGCCGGTGCAGCGAGAGCGACGCGTCGACATAGCTGCGGACGCTGGTGCCGAAGCGTTTGGACTCGTCCTCCTCACGTCGGAACGCCTGGACGAGTCCGACGGCCTGCAGCGACCGCTGGATCTGCGTCGTCACGCTCGCGTCGGCCTCGCGTTGGGCGACGTTGTACCGCTCGAGGCGTCGGCCGAAGTACTTGATCGTCAGGAACAGCGCCGGCACGACGCCGAAGGCGACGAGCGTGAGCCACGCGTTCATGTCGAGCATGACGACCAGCGTCATGCCGAGCGCGACGACGTTGGTGAACCAGCCGGTGATGGTCTTGAGAATGCCCTGGACGCCGTGCGTGTCGTA
>JBCDKH010000233.1 GCA_038746835.1 Planctomycetota bacterium
CACCGCCACCACCAAAGCCACCGCCTCCACCGCCGAAGCCTCCGCCACCGCCGCCGTTTCCGCCACCACCTCCACCGCCGCCGATGTTGATGTCGGCGATCGTGAAGTTCGGCACCTCGACAAGCAGGTCGCGAATGTCGTAGACCCGCAGGACCAGCGTCGCCTCTTCCTCGGCCTTTGTGGTGATGCGGACGATGCCCTCGTCGACGAAGATCGCCAGCGGCTCATCCTTCGGTATCGAGCGGAGCATGAACCGCAGGAACGTCCGGACCGAAGCCCCGCGAAGCTTGACGTTGACGGGCGATTCCCGCGTCACGCCTGCAAACTCGAGCACGGCCCAGTCCGCAACGATCGGCAGACCGGACTGACGACTGACAAACTGAATCGCGTCTTCCAGCGGCACGTCATCCAGCGCGGTCTCCGGAAGCGCGACACGCGTGAACGGGTCAGGCTGGACCTGCGCCATCACGGTCGGCGCGACCGACCAGGATGCGAGTGCGATGATCGATGCAGCAAGGGTCCGCTTCATGGTGCTGGGTTGGGCGTTCGATGGAAGTCACATGTTACCACGCACTCCATCGAAGCAGAACGCAAAGCGAAGCGTCGCGTCTGGTCTGATGGGTGCGCCGAGATGACTCCGTTTCCAGTTCGTTCCGACCCGGTCCGACGCTTCGCTCTGGACTCGGCTTCGGACGATCGGGTGCGATGATGTCGAATGGGAGTGCGCGCTGAACTTCACGCGTTTTCGACCTTCTCGGCTTGGTAGGGACGGGCTTCGGGTTCCTGTGCGGGTTTGGGAAGTGCCGCAGGCTTGTCGCTTTCAGACTCGATCTCGTCGGTCACGCCCTTGAGGCCGCGTTTGAACTCGACGATGCCTTTGCCCAGGGATCGCCCGACTTCGGGAAGACGTTTGCCGAACAGCAAGAGTCCGACGGCCCCGACGATGAGCCATTCCCAACCGGTGGGCATCCAGAACGCGAGCGGTAACGTGAAATCGTGCATGGCAATGGGGCAGGCCGGCCCCATTCTACACGCTCTCGGCCGGTTTTTGTTCCCCGGAATCGCGAAGACGTGCCAGCAACGCCGCAATGTCGTCCTTCAGCGGGGCGGCGATCGTCATCGGCTGGAGCGTGCGCGGATGGGTGAACGTGATCTCCGCTGCGTGGAGGGCCTGGCGCGAAAAGTGCCTCGTCTTCCCGTCCTGGGAATATTCGATCACCCGACCGCCGTACATCGTATCGCCGACGATGGGATGACCCTTGTACGCCAGGTGCACCCGCAGCTGGTGCGTCCGACCCGTGCGAGGTTTCAGGCGAATCAGCGAAAAACCCGTCGGCGGGGCCTTGTGGTGCTGGTCATTCGCATGGCCACCGCGGGCAAAGGTCAGGCCGGCCTGTTCGGGTGAGACGTCGAACGACTCCTTGACCTGGTACTGCGTCGTCGCCGTCTTGCCGCCTTTTTCGAGCTTCCGGACGGCCATGCGTTCTCGGACGTAAGCATCGGGGCCGATGGGCATGTCGATGACGTCGCCGAGCAGCTGCGGAATGCCGTGGGCAAGAGCGAGATACGTCTTCTTGATGGTCCGATTTTCGAACTGCCGGCCCATGCGCCAGTGGGCCTCGTCGCTCTTGGCGACCAGCATCACGCCCGTCGTATTCTTATCGAGCCGGTGCAGAATGCCCGGCTTGCTCGGGCCGCGGATGGTCGACCACTGCTTGGCGTAGTGAACAAGGCCGTTGACGAGCGTGCCGTGCCAGTTGCCTCGGGCGGGGTGGACGATGAGGTCCGCCTGCTTGTTGATCGCCAGGATGTGCTCGTCCTCGAACAGCACCTCGAGCGGAATCGGCTCGGGCTCGATCAGCTCGCGCTTCGGCAGCGGGGCGTCGACGACGATCTCGTCCGCCTCGCGCGGGTTGTAACTCGCCTTGCCGGGTCGGCCGTTGACGGTGACCCGTTTGTCCTTGATCAGCCGCTGCACCTCCGCCCGGCTGAGGTGACCGACGCGATCGACGAGGTACTTGTCGAGCCGATTCGACAAGTCACGCGACGCTCGGAACGTCAGCCTGCGCGACGGCGGACCGTCGGCGACGGGCGTCGAGGTGACGGGGTCGTCGTCGTTGTCGAAGTCGTCCTCGGCCGGCTGGTCGATCACGGAACCAGCTCGATCACGGGACGCGTGGTCGGACGCGTGACCGGAGATGTCGGCGGTGCATCGAGCGTCAGTTCGCCCGTGACGCCACCGCCAAGGAACTCGTCGAGACGCGAGCCGATGTCACCCTCGTTCGAGTCCGCCGGCGTTTCGACCTCGGGACTTGGCGGCGGGACCGAGACGAGCGGCGACCGGTCGCTGAAGCGGTCGAGCTGAGACACGCGCTCTTCGACGTCCTGCCGAAGCGGATCGGGCAGGGCTGCCTCTCCTAGCAGCGCGTCGTACTGGACGCGTGCCTGGTCGAAGTCGCCTCGCTCCTCGGCGACGGAGGCGAGGCCGAAGCGTGCGGCAAAGCGGAGCGTTGCGCTTGCCTCGTCGTCCTCGACAACCCGCGCGTACGCGTCGGCCGCCTGATCGAGACGGGCGTCCGAAGCGGCAATCGGCACGAGCGGTTCGTCCGGCCGGGTCGCAGGCAGCGGCGTCGGGAGCGTTGCGAGGTACCAGTGAAAATCGCCAGCCGTGCGCCATGCGACGGACGAGGCACCGCCCGGCGCACCCTGCACGCCGCTCATCGCAGGGGTGAACGCCGCATCGAGCCGTGCGACCTCCCGCGAGAGTGTGTCCTCGGGCAGCCGGGCACCGACCTGACGAAGCTGTCTGGCCGCGTCCGTTGCCTGCCGAAGGGCGACGAGCTGATTGCGTGCGATCTCCTCCGCGGCCCGATCCTGCCGGGTCTTCCACTGGAAAGCGAAGATGACACCAAGAGCGCCGATTACAGCGATAAAGAAGAGATTCTGGTTGTCTCGGATCTTCTCCCAGAGCGCGACCAGACCTCGACCGAGTGCACTGTCGGAGAGGACATCACCGCTTCCGCCGGCGCCCGTCTGGCCGGGTGCGGGCGGACCGTCGGGGGACGAGGGAGCGGAGGAGGGCGGCGTGGTGTCGAGTGCCTTCGGATCGGAGGCCATGGCGGAGCGTAGTCGAGCGTGTGTCGATGCGTGGCCGGCATTGTCGAGCCCAGTTGCTGAGCGTCGTTATCGGCCGGGCAAAAGGGGGCGTTGGAGCGTGTGCGAGTGGCCTTGTGGCTTGACACTCGCGGGAGGTGCCGGGACACTCGCCCGCCGCGGTCGGCCCCTGGGCTGACCCGCCCCGCCTGCTGCGTCGGTTCCCGCCGACGTGTCCCCAACCTGCGACGGCATCGGACTGGGAGGTCTTCCCGGACGGGCTCGTCGCCCCAGATTCGCCCGCTTCGTAGATGCCCACGCCCATGAGTCGGAGCCCTCGCCGCCGTGCCGCTGTTCGTCTTGTGCCTGCCGCCCGGCACGGTGCCCGCCTCGCACTTGCCCTGGCCGCCACGGCCGGTCTGGCAGCGATGGGCGTCGCGACCGCACCCGCATCCGCCCAGGTCGTCGAAGAGCAGGGCCCGCAGCCGTCTGAAGAGCTGCTCCAGCTTGTCGAGGACTACTACTTCACCGCGACGATCAGCCGGCACGACGTCGCCGAGCGATTCGGCCAGCAGATCATCGACTCGTCGCCCGAGCCCGAAGCCCTCCTCGAAGCCTTCCTCCAAGTTCACGACCGGCGTAACGACCCACTTACCGGGCTCGACGAGCGACTCAACAACTTCCAGAACCGACCCGAAATCGCCGAAGTCTCTGGCGAGCTGGTCGAGATCATCAACGACGGCCGACAGGCTCGGGCGACGCGTCTGAGCTTCATCCAGTTCCAGGTCGAACGGCTCGGCCGTGGTGCGAATGCGTATTCCAACGGCGTCGCAAACCTTCGCCTGAGCGGCGAGTTCGCAACGCCGGTGATGCTGTCTTATCTGCAGGACCCGGACGAGCGTGATCTCCACCCGTCGATCCGACGAGCTCTGGTCGATCTCGGCCTTCGGATGGTCAGCCCGCTGATGGCGGCGACAAAGGCGACCGATCCGGAGCTGCAGGTCGAGGTCATCACGGCCCTTGGCGATCTCGGCTACCCGGAGGCGATTCCCTACATCCTCGAACAGGCCGAGGCCAACCCGGGCGGTCAGGTCGCACAGGCGTCGATGATCGCGCTGGGCAAGCTCAATTCGCAGCCCGGTGCCGACGCGGCTGAGGAGTACCTCGCACTCGGCGAGAAGTTCTGGGATCGCCAGACCGCCATCACGCCAGACGACCGGTTCGACGGCGCGAACATCTGGCGTTGGGAGAACGGCAACCTCGCCGCGACGACGGTGCCGGCTGAGATCTTCGACGAGCTCATGGCCATGCAGACGGCCGGGCAAACGCTGTCCCTCGGCGAGCAAGGCGGAGCAGCCGGAACCGTCCAGGATGACGCGCTCGCCCTCTGGCTCGCCAGCAACTACCGCCGCGAAGTCGAGCTTCCTGAAGGTGCCACCGACACCACACGCCCTAGCGACGATCCGTCCGCCGGCTACTACGGCACGCAGGCGGGCGTGAACTACCTGCAGGCCGTGCTGGCTCGCGTGATCGATGACCGGTCGCTTCCGCCAGACAGCCGCTATGACACGTCCGCCGTGGCGACGGAGACGATCCGGTCGCTGCGTGAGGTCGTCGGGCAAAGCTCTTTCCAGGCTGAAGCCTCGCCACTGACGCAGGCCTTGAACTTCCCCGATCGCCGCGTCGGCATCGAAGCCGCGATGGCTATCGCCCAGGCACTTCCGATCGCAGCCGTCAATGGCGGCGAGCAGGTCGTTCCGCTGCTGGCCGAGGCGTTGGTCCGTGACGGCAAGCCGACGGTGCTGCTGGTCATGAACGACGAGGACGAGCTCAACGCGACCGCAGAGGACCTGACCAGTGCCGGCTACCGCGTCGAAGCGACCACCGACGGGCCCGACGCGATTCAGCGTGGCGGACGCCTGCCGGGCGTCGACGTCGTCGTCATCGACGAGCGACTCGGGCGGACGACGGTCAACAACCTCGTCAACC
>JBCDKH010000234.1 GCA_038746835.1 Planctomycetota bacterium
GCCCGCAGTCCGACTGCGGGCCGTAGCCCCGCAGCTACCTTGTGTGTCGAAGGTCCATGCGGACTCAGTGTTCGTTTCTCCCGGACTTTTCAGCAAAACCTCCCACGTGCCTTCGCCGCGGTCTTCGAGAAACAAGCCGCCCACGCGGCCGCCGGTCGGTTTGATCAGCGTGAACTTGGCGGGCGTGACGCGCGCGTCGTTGAGGACCATCACGTCGCCGGGGCGGACGAGTGTCGGCAGGTCGGAGACGACGCGGTGGACGATCGCATCAGACGCGCGCTCACAGTGGAGCAGGCGTGCGGCATCGCGCCGGTCGGCGGGACGCCGGGCGATCAGCTCGTCGGGCAACTCGAAGTCCAGTTCGTCGGTCCGCACGGCCGGACAAGGTACGCTGCTCGCCATGCCGACCTCCGACGAGACCGTCAGCCGGGGCCCGTTCCGCTGGGGCGTGCTGGGCACGGGCAACATCGCCCGGCAATTCTGCCGCGACCTGAAGGCGTTGCCGGGGCACGAGCTCCGCCTGGTCGGCAGCCGGAGCGGCAACCGCGCGGCCGACTTCGCCCGCGAGTTCGGCGGAACGGCGGCGGACGGATATCAAGGGGTTTTGGACGATCCCGGCGTCGACGCGATCTACGTCTCGCTGCCGAACACGCTGCACGCCGAGTGGACGATCAACACGCTGGGCGAAGGCCGGCACGTGCTGTGTGAGAAGCCGCTGGCGACGAGCACCGCCGAGGCGGAGGCGATGTTCGCCGCGGCTGAGAAGGCGGATCGGCACCTGGTCGAGGCGTTTATGTATCGGTGTCATCCTCAGACCCAGGCGATCGTCGAGGCGGTCCGATCGGGCGAGATCGGCGAGCTCACCCACATCCGAGCAAGCTTCTGCTACCGGACGACGCAGATCGAGGGGAACGTGCGGTTCGATGCCGACCTCGCCGGCGGAGCACTCATGGATGTGGGTTGTTACTGCCTCGACATGATGCTGCTGCTCGCCGATTCGGAGCCGACGGCGGTGTCGGCGGTGACGCGGCGGCACGACCGAGGGGTCGACGTCATGACCGCCGGGACCGTCGGCTTCGCGAACGACGTGGCGGGGACATTCTCCAGCGGCCTGGATACACAGTGCGACAACACGCTGATTGTGGCAGGTACCGGCGGGTACCTCACAACGTCGTGGCCGTGGAAACCGCAGGCGGACGCCGGGTTCACGATCAGGCACTCGCACAAGCCTCGGCAGGAGCTCAAGCCCGGCGAGTCGGCGGGTGCGCCACCCGAGCGGCGGGTCGATACGCCGGCCGATCTGCCGCTGTACGCGCTGGAGGCTCGCGCGTTCGAGCGAACGGTCCGCGCCGAGGCGGAGCCGTTCATGCCGAGGGCGGATTCGCTGCGATTGGCTCGGCTACTCGATAGGGTCCGCGAGGCGGCGGATCATTCGAGCACCCAATAGAAGCGATTATCAGCGATTTTCCTGAAGTTTCCGCTGGTAATGTCACCGTCGTCGCACGCGGCATCGATCTGGGCCATGTACGTGTCGCTGCGGGAGAAGCTGGTGTTGAAGTGGACGCCGACCGCCAGGATGACGCCGCTCTCTTCGACCTCGACGTCCCACGATCCGCCGATGGGCGTGAGGGTTTCGAAGCTTCGCTCGTCGAACATCTCCGCCAGGGCAGCCGGGCAGTCGCCGGTGTTGGTGTCGGGCGGCAGCTCGTTATGCGTTTCCATGTAAAGGGTTAGCCCTTGCTGGAAGTGGCCGAGGTTGCGGACGAAGACGTTGCGGCGAGCGTCATCGTCGCTGTCGGCCACGTTGGCCACGACCAGCGAGGCGAGGATGCCGAGGATGACGACGACGATCAGGATTTCGACAAGCGTGAAGGCTTGGCAGTGACGGGGTTGAGGCGAGGGCATCGTTCCTCCTTTGCAGGACGCGACACGTGCGGCACCGATCGATGTACGATTTGCCGCACGTATGTCAATGGCCAGCAACCAGCCGACGATGCAACGCCATCCCGGCGGGTGGACCGTCGCCACCAACGCCCACGTCAGCGGCGACGTGAAAATCGGGGAAAACGTCTCGATCTGGTTCGGCGTGAGCGTCCGGGGCGACGTCGCGGCCGTCACGATCGGACCGGGAACCAACGTCCAGGACAACGCCGTCATCCACTGCGATGCCGGCGTGCCCAACGACATCGGCCGGGACGTCACCATCGGCCACTCCGCGGTCGTGCATGGTCGGCGAGTCGGGGACGGCTCGCTCATCGGCATGGGAGCGACGCTGCTCGGCGGGAGCGAGATCGGCGAGCGGTGCCTCGTCGCCGCCGGGGCCGTGGTGCCGCCGAACATGAAGGTGCCCGACGGCACGCTCGTCGCGGGCGTGCCGGCTAAGGCCATTCGCGAGGTCAGCGATCGCGACCTCGAGTACATGCGGAAGCTCCCGCCCCACTACGTCCGGCTCGCAGGCGAACATGCCGACGGCCGGTACGAACCCGGCGGCCGGCCGTTGGAGGAGTCGACATGAGCCACTTCCGCATCGGCCACGGGCACGACGTCCACCGCGTTCAGGAGGGCGGCGTCATGAAGATCGGCGGGATCGTCGTCGCAGACGACCGCTCGTTTGTCGCCCACAGCGACGGCGACGTGGCCATCCACGCGGTCGTCGATGCGATCCTGGGTGCCCTCGGACAGGGCGACATCGGTCGGATCTTCGACAATCACGACGAGCGATGGCGCGACGCGGACAGCCGGGTCTTCCTGGACGAGGCCCGCCGTCGGATGGACCACGCCGGCTACGGCCTTTCGAACCTAGACGTCACGATCCTCGCCGAACGGCCGAAGCTGGCGGGGCACGTCGACGCGATGGCCGAGGTTTTCAGCGACGCCCTGGGCGGCCCGGCGAACGTGAAAGCCGGCACAAACGAGGGCCTCGATGCGGTCGGGCGGGGCGAAGCCATCGTCGCGACGGCCGTCGTGCTGTTGGCCGAAAAGTCGTAATCATTTGATTGACAACAGCCTCGACCGGATATGGCTCGAGGGTCCTGCGTTGAACCGGGTTGTGGTCCCGCGGGACAAGCCGTATGATGAAGGCGTGGACAATGGGGCATCGGCCAACTTGCCGCGGCTGGGCTACGCGAGAGACCGCGTTCGGCGGGCGTCGTGGCGTCTGCCGGCTGTTGCGTTTGGCGTGCTGCTGTGTGTCGCCGGGTCGTGGCTTGGCGCACGCGTCGCCCAGGTCCGGGCCCAGAGTTACCTCTATGAACGGCAAGCGGCCCGGCACGTCGAGTCGGCTGACCGCGTCGTCTTCGAGGCCGATCGTCAGCGAGCCAACGAGTTGCTGACGAGCGGGAGCGACTACCATAAGCTCGCCGTCCCGGGCTTGGAAGACGTTCCGGCCGACAGCCTTCCGGCCGTGCTGCCCGATCCTCAGAGCTTCGACGTGCTTCGCGGTGCGATCGACGAGATGTCCGACTCGATCGACGGGTACGGCGCGCTGCTCTTCCTGCACGAGCTGACCAGTGCCTCCGGTGCCCGCCGGATCGTGGCCGTGCGGTTCCTGCCGTGGGTGGTGGCCGAGGACTCGGAGTGGCGTCCGACGATGCCGGCCGGCCTAGTCGCCTACGTCTTCGAGCCGGGCGGCGTGACGGGCGAACCGTCGCTCGTCGAGACGTCGCACGCACCGCTGCTGTTGCCAGCCCGGTCGTCGTCGCGCGTGTGCATGACGCAAACGCTGCCTGTGGTGGACGACCTGTTCGACCCGTACGCCAGCATCTCCGACGCCGGCCTTCGCTGGTTCGCCGGACAGCCCGACGAGACGAACCCGGCCCACTTCACCGTCGCCTTCGAAGTCGACGGCCACCCCGGCACCGTCGACGGCTTCCTATCCGCCGACGGCCGATTCGTCCGGATGAACGTTCGCCCTCGCGGCTGAGCCCTCCGTCATTCTGAGCGAGCGCAGCGAGTCGAAGGACCTCGCCCGGCGTTGCTCGTGTGGAAGCAGATGTGCGCGAGCCCAGAGACTTCTTTGGCGAGCCCCGAGCGTGAGCGAGTGGGTCGGGTAGCAGAATCGCACCCGCTCGCACCCGCTCGCTCACGCTCGGGGCTCGCAGGTCAACGCGCGCAGTCACCTCGCGGTCTCTTTCACTCGGTCCAGACGAGGTCCCTCGGCTGCGCTTCGCTCCGCTCGGGATGACGGAGCGTTGGCGGGCTCTAACCTCGCCCTGTGTCGCGACACGCCGTTCTCGTCACCTTCGGCAGCCATGGGGATCTGCATCCGTTTCTGGGACTTGGCAGCGAGCTGCTGCGACGTGGCTTCCGTGTCACCGTCATCGCCAACGCCAAGTACGAAGACGAGATCGCCAGCCACGGGCTCGGGTTCGTCGCGGTCGGATCGGTCGACGACTTCGATCGGTTCACCCAGAACCCCGACATGTGGCACTCGAAGCGGGCCATCAAGGTCATCTTCGGAGCCCTGGCCGAGCTGGCACCTGCGACGCATGAGCGGCTAACCGAGCTCGTGCCCGACTTCGTGATCGCCAGCACGCTCGCGGCCGGTGCAAGGGTCTATCGCGAGACCCATCCCGATACGCCGCTTCTGACGGTGCACCTGCAGCCGACGGCGATGCGGAGCAACATCGACCCGCCACGCCTGCCCGGGCTGCCGCCGCTGGATCGGCTGCCGGGTTGGATCAAGGCGAAGGTGCTGCCGCATTTCTGGAACGGGGCCGACCGGTACGTGCTCGATCCGCTGGTCAAAGACCTGGCCGCATTTCGCGAGTCGCTCGGGCTGGAGCCGACGACGAGCTACCTCGGCACTTGGCAGCACTCGCCGGACCGCATCCTGGCGATGTGGCCCGACTGGTATGCACCGCCGCCAGTCGACTGGCCCGAGGCGACGCGGCTGGTCGGCTGTCCGCTCTATGACGAGCGCGACACGCAACAACTGCCGGCCGACCTCGCTGCGTTCCTCGACGAGGGCGACCCGCCGATCGCCTTCACGCCCGGCAGCGCGATGTTCTTCGGCGAGGCGTTTTTCAAGGCCGCGGTCGAGGC
>JBCDKH010000235.1 GCA_038746835.1 Planctomycetota bacterium
CTCGGTGAGAAGGTCACGAACGTCGAGACGGTCGAGCCGCCCCCCGGCGCTCGGAGCGAGAACTCGAAGATGGTCGAGGCGACCCTCGAGAGCGGGAAGACGCTCCGTGCCGACTGCCTGCTCTACTGCGTCGGACGTCAGGGTGCCACCGCAGAGCTCAACCTCGGCGCCGCCGGCCTCGAGGCGGACCATCGCGGACGCATCAAGGTCAACGAGCACTTCCAGACCGCGACCGAGCACATCTACGCCTGCGGCGACGTCATCGGCTTCCCGGCCCTTGCCAGCACCGCGATGGAACAGGGCCGACTCGCCGCGTGTCACATGTTCGGGATCGAGGCCCACAGCTTCCCAGACCTCTTCCCCTTCGGCATCTACGCGATCCCGGAGATCTCCATGGTCGGCAAGACCGAGGAAGAGCTGACCAACGACGGCATCCCCTACGAGGCCGGCGTCGCGACGTACAGCGAGATCGCCCGCGGGCAGCTGCTCGGCGACGAGACGGGCATGCTCAAGCTGCTCATCCATCAGGACAATCGCGACATCCTCGGCGTCCACGTCATCGGTAGCGGCGCGACCGAGCTCATCCACATCGGCCAAACCGCCATGGCCATGGGCGGCAAGGCGGACTTCTTCAGCCAGAACGTCTTCAACTACCCCACCCTCGCCGAGGCCTACCGCGTGGCGGCGCTGAACGGGCTGAACAAGATTCGGAACATCTGAGCGGTCGTCTCGGAGATCGCGAAGACGCAAAGTCGCGAAGAGGGACGCGAAGCAGAGAGAAGGATCAGGGTCTAAGACCAAAGACATATCTCAGTCTCTTCGCGTCTGACTTCGCGTCTTCGCGCCTTCGCGATCTCTGACTCCGGCGAAGAGCAGACTTTCCCCGATAACCAGAGAGTGCACACCCGCACGCCCAAACGTGAGACTGCCCCGCCGCCGTCGGGGAGGGTGCATGCGTTCCTGTCGTATCTCGCCGTCGAGCGGGGGCTGTCGCTCAACACGCGGGAGGCGTACCGCCGGGACCTGTCGGACTTCGAAACGCACATCGCCGACACCGGCGGCGATCTCGAAAGGCCGGAGCTGTCGGACGTCACGACCTATCTCGCCGAGACCACGCGTCGCGGCCGGGCGACGCGAACGGTGGCACGTCGGCTCGCGGCCATTCGCACGTACCTCAAGTACCAGGTCGAGGTCCGCCTGCGCGAGGCCGGCGATGTCGATGCGATCCTGACTCGGCTCGACGCGCCCAAGCCCGAGAAGCCGCTGCCCAAGACACTGACGCGGGACCAGGTCGACCGCATGCTGGCCGTGCCGGATGTCCAGACGCCGCTGGGCCTGCGGGACAAGGCGATGCTCGAATTGCTCTACGCGTGCGGGCTCCGTGCGACGGAGCTGTGCGAGCTGGACCTGCGCCACGTCAACCTCGTCTACCGCACGCTCCGCGTCTTCGGCAAAGGCGGCAAGGAGCGCGACGTCCCGATGGGCATGCCGGCCGCGGATGCGTTGGAGGCGTACGTCGAGACCGTTCGTCCGCAGCTGTTCGCGTACCCGAAGCTCAGCGGCAACCGCGTCTTCCTCAGCCGCACCGGTCGGCCGATGGAGCGGGTTCGTCTGTGGCAGATCGTCTCGAAAGTCGCGCGATTGTCGGGAGTGTTGAAGGAAACGGGACCGCACACGCTGCGGCACTGCTTCGCCACCCACTTGCTCGGCGGCGGAGCCGACCTCCGCGTCGTCCAGGAACTCCTCGGCCACGCCGACGTCGGGACGACGCAGATCTACACCCACGTCGACGGCGAGCGCCTCCGCGACGTCCACAAGCAATTTCATCCGCGTGGGTGAAGACGATTCGGAGATCGCGAAGACGCAAAGGCACGAAGACGGACGCGAAGCAGAGAGCAACTTCGAGAAGTCTGCTCACTCCATCCTCTGACCTTCGCGTCTCTCTTCGTGCCTTTGCGTCTTCGCGATCTCTGACAAACAAGCTACTCCTCGATCGCGTGCTGGTACCGGCGCATCACGCCTGAGCGCGTGATCATCCCGATGACGCGTCCGTCGCCCGCGTCGAGCCCGACGGGGAGACGGGCGACGTCGAGTTGGACGAACTGGTCGAACGTGCTCAGGAGGTCCTGGTCTGACGACACCAGCGGCACGTCGCGACGCATCAGTTCGCCCGCAACCACCAGCGGCACGGCCTCGCGGTCTTCGAGGGCTGCGCCGACGACCGACTCGGGGAGGAAGCCGACGTACCGACCCTCCGCGTCCAGCACCGCGAAGTCTCGAACCTGCCAGCGCTCGACCAGCTCGACCACCTTCTCGAAGGGCTCGTCCACCTGAATCGACGACGTCGGATCGAGGCCGACCTGCTCGATCGTCAGACGGCTCAACACGGCGGGGTCGGCGGCGGCGGTGCGGACGCCGCGACGACGCAGGGCCGCGGTGTAGATCGAGTCGCGATGCACGAGCCGGCTGCTGCCCATCGCGACAACCACCGTCAGCAACGCTGGCAGCAGGATCGCCTGGTTCTGGGCGGACTCGCCGGTGATTTCGAGCAGAATCAGGATGCTGGCCAACGGTGCGTGGACCACGGCCGCGAGGAAGGCGGCCATGCCGACGAGCGTGTAGGCCTCGGGGCTGACGTCGCCGAAGACGCCCGCCTGGCGTGCCACGACGCCGACCGCCCCGCCGATGACGGCCCCGACGAAGAGCGACGGCGCGATCACCCCGCCGCTGCCGCCGCTGGAGAGTGTGAAGACGGTTGCGA
The DNA here is from genome assembly GCA_038746835.1 of Planctomycetota bacterium. Taxonomy (NCBI): domain Bacteria; kingdom Pseudomonadati; phylum Planctomycetota; species Planctomycetota bacterium. Next base: position 2,762 of record JBCDKH010000235.1, read on the forward strand.
GCATCTTGACCACGGCCAGTCCGAGGAGCAGTCCGACCAGCGGGCCGATGGCCTGGCCGTCGTAGAACGAGCCGTCGACCGAGCCGAGGAGCGTCTCGATGATGCCGTACCCGTCGCCGTAGAACGCGGGCATCGGGTAGTCCTCAAACGCGAACGGCCCGGGCTCACCGCCGGCGATCAGAACCGCCGCCACGCCGCAGGCACCGAGGCACAATCCGCCGACAGCCGGCCTGAAGGCTTTGACCCACGACGGTCCGGTGACGAGCTTGCGGAAGACGACGTCGCCCGCCTGCATCATGCGGATCAGGATCGCCCCGCCGATGCCACAGGCGAGCCCGAGCGTCACGTACGCCGGCACCTGAGGCCAGTTGAGCAAGCCGCCGGTGAAGGCGATCTGCGGGTTGTCGAAGATGGTGATATACGCCGCGTCACTGTGGCCGTGGACATAGAGCCAGTTGACGAGCGCCCGCATCGTGACGTTCGCGATGACCGCGCTGACGACGACGGGCGTGATCGCCCGCGCGCGGAAGTCGTGCAGGACGACCTCCAGCGTGAAGAGCAGCCCACCGATCGGGGCGTTGAAGATCGCCGAGATGCCCGCCGCACAGCCGCAGGCGACGAGGACCGGCATCTGGTGCCTGGGCAGTCGGAAGAACCGGGCCACGCCACTGCTGACCGCTGCCCCAATCTGGACGATCGGCCCTTCCGCGCCCGCCGAACCACCCGAGCCGATGGAGACGGCGCTGGTGACGATCTTTTCGACGGCCGTTCGAGGTCGGACGAAGCCGCGGGTGCGTTTGACGGACTCGATGACGTCGACGACGCCGTGGCCTTCCTTTTCGCCCGAAACCACGCGGCTGATGATCCCGACGACCAGTCCGCCGACGGCCGGGATGACCAGCAGCAACCAGATGCCCGGCCCGTACAGGAAGTCCTCGCCGGCCCGGGCGTAGAGCGTGTCGCGTAGGATGAGGATCAGCTCGTGGAAGCCCACCGCCGCCGCCGCGGTCACGACGCCGACCAGGACGGCCATGGGCAGGATCAGCGTTTCTTCGGCGAGTCCGAGGCGTTTTCCGATCCGTCCCAGCAAAACGCGGAAGCGTGCCCCGACGATGCCGACGCGATCGACGACACGATCCGCCGCCGATTCGGGCGGCTCGTGGTCGTGTCGCTGGTCTGACGGAGGCTCACCGTCGGGCATCGGGCGACGCAGCGTACAGGAGCGGGAGGTGGTTTGTGATACCGGCGCGCGAAGTGCTCGAAGAACATGACGTGTCGCTTCGGTGTGGGATCGGTCGGGTGGCACCGTGGGGTCGCGATCGACTACGGTGGTCGCCCGTCGAGACGGGAACGGGTTGCCAGAGGACGTATGGACGAGAACCTTCGCCGACGATTGACGCTCGGGCCTGTGTTGCTGGCGGTCCTTGGGGGCGTGTTGGCGTTGGATGCGTGGCTGGAACAGCAACACGCCGTGAAGGGCATTGGGATCCTCGCCCTGCTGCTGCTCATGGTGCCGCTGGCGAACCTGGAGCTGGCCCGGCTCTTCACCGCGCGCAACGCGACGCCCTTCAAGCTCATCGCCTCGCTCGGCGGAGCGGCCATCGTGCTGCACGCGTTTTTCACACAGTTCGACTGGTTCAAGCCAATCGCCGCCAGCGTGCTGGCGTTTCTCATGGCGGCCGTGCCGTTGGCGAGTGCGTTGCGGAAGGTCGCCTCGCGTCAGGTCGAAGAGGCGATCACCAGCATGGCCGGGACGCTGCTGGCCGTGATGTACCTGGGCGGATTGGCGTGGTTCCTGATGGCGATCCGTGTCAAGGAAGGCGGGGCCGTCCGGGCCGACCCGATCTTCGACGGCTCGACGACCCACATCGTGATGGTTCTGCTTTGTGTGAAATTCACCGACATCGGTGCCTTTTTCACCGGCAAGTCGATCGGGAAGCGCAAACTCATCGCGTGGCTGAGCCCCGGCAAGACGTGGGAAGGCCTGGTCGGCGGACTCGTCGTCGCAGCGGCCGTCGGGGCGGCGTGTGCACCGTGGTTGCCCGAGGTCGAGTGGTGGACGGGCCTGATCTTCGGTGCCGTCTTCGGCGCAGTCGGTCAGGCGGGTGACCTGCTCGAGAGCCTCATGAAACGCGACGCGGCCGTCAAAGACTCGGGCCAAAGCCTTCCCGGCTTCGGCGGCGTGCTGGACGTCATCGACTCGCCCCTCGTCGCGGCACCGGTGGCGTACCTGCTGTTCAGCCTGGCGTGAGGCGGTAGCGTGAGGGCGTGAGCAATCGAC
>JBCDKH010000236.1 GCA_038746835.1 Planctomycetota bacterium
CGGCGACGAACCACCCGCCGAACCCGAACAGCGCCGCCGCGCCTGTGCCGAGGATGACGCCCAGCACCAGCCAGTAGAGCACCTCCTGCCGGTGCAGCGAGAGCGACGCGTCGACGTAGCTGCGGACGCTGGTGCCGAAGCGTTTGGACTCGTCCTCTTCGCGACGGAACGCCTGCACGAGTCCGACGGCCTGGAGCGAGCGCTGGATTTGCGTCGTCACGCTCGCGTCGGCTTCACGCTGGGCGACGTTGTACCGCTCGAGGCGTCGGCCGAAGTACTTGATCGTCAGGAACAGTGCCGGCACGACGCCGAAGGCGACGAGCGTGAGCCACGCGTTCATGTCGAGCATGACGACCAGCGTCATGCCGAGCGCGACGACGTTGGTGAACCAGCCGGTGATGGTCTTGAGAATGCCCTGGACGCCGTGCGTGTCGTAGCTGAGGCGATAGATCGCGTCGCCCTGCGGGACACTGCGGTGGTACTGCAGGCCCAGCGCCTGGAGCTTCTGGAACAGCTCCGCCTGGACACGCGTCCGGCCGGTGTAGCCGAGGACGATGTTGAGCATCGCCTGCCACGCCTGGAGCAGCTCTTTGAGCAGCCGAAGCCCGAGCATGAGGCCAGCCAGGATCAGGACCGTCCGCAGCGTCTGGTCGCGGGGCACCCAGTCGAAGAACCGGTAGACGAACCCGTCCGCGTCGCCGGCCTGGTCGGTGAAGGCGTTGATGAAGATCGCCAGCGGCACCGGGGCCAGCAGCCCGAGCGCCGTCATCGCGATGATCAGCGCGAGCGACAACGCAATCCGCCCGGCGTCCTCGCGGTAGTACGACAGCGACCGGCGCAAGAGCGGCATCGGTTGGTACTAGACACGCTCGAACGGACCCGTGCAAAGTCGCGTTGTCCACAACGCTCACGGCGTGGTGTAAAGGTCGGCTCGGTCATCCTGAGTGAGCTCAGCGAGTCGAAGGACCTCGTTCGAGCGAACGTGCGGAAGCAAACGAGGTCCCTCGGCTGCGCTCGGGATGACGGAGGATCCTCAGATCGGCGCTGGTTCGTCCTCCGGCGCCATGCCGGCGCGTTCGCGGATTCGGGGCTCGTGCTCGGCGACCTCTCGGGCGAGCTTCGAGTTCGGGTAGTCGCGGCGGATGATCGTGCCGAGCCGCAACGCCTCGCTGAAGTCCTTCTCGTGCAACGCAGCCGAGAAGCGGTCCTTGAGCTGCATGAGCTTTTCCTTGAAGACCTCGCGGGCCTGCGCTTCGAGCTGTCGGCCTTCGTCGGGCGTGAGGTAGGCGTCGAGCTGCTTGAGCAAATCGCTGCCGGCGTCGGCGTCGCCGCGTTCGCGGGCTGCGTGGAATTGCTTCACCAGCTCCACCTTTCGGCCTTGGCGACGCTCTTCGATGCGCGTACGGATCAGGCGCACACGCATGTCGTTGTCGTACTTCGAAATCAGCCGGTCCGACTCGGCGAACGCGTCGGCCCAGCGTTCCTGGTCGCAGAGCTCGTCGACGCGACCCGTCGCCTCGCCGATCTCGTGGCCGCGGGCGTCTTCGATGCGACGGCGGATCTCTTCGCGGAAGCGGTCGGCCTCGTGCTTGTAGCCGAAAGCGTTCTCGAACTCGTCGGCCAGTTGTCTGGCGCTCGCGTAATCGCCGGCAAGCAGGTCTTCCTCGATCGCCCGGCGGACGGCCTCGCGGTCCTGCTTGCGGTAAGCGACCAGCTTCGCCCGCTCGCTGACGAGGCTGTGGTCGTCGAGCTTGACCAGGCTCGACGCAGCCGAGGCGAGGTTGTCGTTTTGCGAAGCGACGTGATCGCCCAGGCGTGCGGCGGCGTTGTCGATCGTGCGACGCAGCGTCCGAAGCCACACGCCGATGCCCGCGGCCGAAAGGCTGACGGCGACGGCCAGCATGCCGGTCAGGAGGAAGTCGTAGACCTGGAACTCCTGCGCCCGCTTCACGCCGAAGAGCAGCAGCAGGATCGAGCCCGCAACCGCCAGGCCCAGCAGCAGGCTGCCGATCGTCCCGGACACGCCCGATCGCCCCGGTTTGGGCGGGGCGGTGTCGGCTGGTTCGGGCTGGGGTTGCTGGGTCATAAGCGGCTCCGCACGTTCACGATACACCCTGGACCGCGTCTCTGGCAGGGGAAGACTGCAGGTTCTCGACCGCTTGAGGCGGGCGGACGTACGTCGGCACGAAGCCGGCCGGGTCATCCTGCTCGCCGCGTTGCAGCCGGGCCGACGCCAGCATCACCACGTCGGCGATGTCGGGCCAGAAGTCAGCGTGGACGCGATAGTCCGATAATGCGTCGGAGTAGTAGCTGACGCCCTCGCCGATGAGCACGACGTCCGTCGGAACGTGGTCGACGAGGCGTTTGGGATCGATAAGCAGCGGTTCGCCGACGCGGTGCCAGTCGTCATTGCGGCATTCGTACGGCTGGGCCCAGATCGACTTGCGGCGGGCGTCGAAGACGACGCACGCCTTGTTTTCCGTCGGGTCGACGCGGCGCACGACGACGTCGGCGGTCGAGACGCCGACGAGCTTGGCTTTGGTGAAGGCGGTCAGCATCTTGGCGAACGTCACGCTGACGCGTGTGCCGGTGAAGCTGCCGGGTCCGCACGAGACGGCGACGGCATCGAGGTCGTGCGGTGTGGTCGTGTTGCGATCGAGCAGGTCCTTCACGACCGACGCGAGCATCTCGGACGCCTGCCTCGACTCGGGCAGGGCGTCACGGTCGAAGATCGTCCCGTCGCGACTCAACGCGATTTGTCCACGCCGACTGGTGGTTTCGAGCGCGAGGAGGAGCACCGTGCGACGCTACGTCATGCGTCTGACGCACCGGATTCGCGGGGCCGTCGCACGCTGCCAGCGAGCAGTGCGAGCAGGCACGCGAACAGGCCCGTTCCTGCAACCGCAAGACGATGCCGACCGTCGCGACACCAGTCGGCCAGCTTGCCAGTCATCGCAGGCGGGGCGGCGATCGGCTCGACGGCCTCGGTCTCGAGCATCGCCAGCGGGCTCATCTGCCAGACGCTGCCCGTGCGATGCGACGCCAGCACCGCCACCTCGCCGTCGGGCTCGGGCGGCTGCATGCGGTTCGACAAGCGTCTGGCCACCTCGGCCTCGCGTTCGAGACGACGCAGGAACTCGTCGTTCGTCTCGACCTGGTTCTGCAGCGTCTCGACCTGCGCCACCAGCCGCCGCCGCTCCGCTTCGACGAGGCGGTTCTCCTCGGACGCCGGAATCAACACCGCACACGCCACCAACGACAACCCGACGGCCATCAGCGGCAGTGCCCACAGCGACGCCCGCCGGCCAGCATCGGCGCATGCGTCCGTCGTCGAGTCTGGAACGTCGTCCGACACATCGCTTGCATCGGTCGTTTCGAGCAACGACCGATAACTGGCAGCCTTCACAAGCCACTTGGGGCGACCGGGGCCCACGGGCAAACCCGACCGCACATCGCCGGCCCATCACCGCATTGCTGAGCCGAGGCGGGACGACGAGTCTGAGGCGGCCTCCGGCCTAGACCTACCGCCTGTGCTTGGGGTTTACTCGTAAAGACTTGTAATTATTGGCGATTGTGTTATGGTTTCGCGATCCGAGGGGTGCTGTTTCCACGCGAGCCTGTGTGGGCACCGCTCGAACGATGACTGCTGAAGGAGCTGGAGGAGGAGTCAAATGAATATGAAAGCGACGATGGCTGCGGGCGTGTTTGCGCTCTGCTCAGCAGGAGCTGCACCTGCGGCGTTACTCGATTACTCGACGGACTTCACGTCGTCAGACGGCTTCAGCGATGGCACCTCGATCGATGAGATCGATGGCTGGCTCGCTCAAGGGACCAATGGACCTGCTGCCAACACAGGCAGCTTCGGCTCATTCTCGATCAGCGGTAACGGACCGGCATACGTGCATGCCGGGTCGGGCGGTTCGTTCGGCGTGGGAGATTCGATCGAGCTGATGATCGACGTCTTCTACACGAACAGCACGCAGAATCAGAATCTTCGGATCGGTATCAAAGAGGGTCTGTCGGTCAACGGCCCCGGGAGTCGAGCCCAGGCAGGCATCGTCTTCCGCAACGACTTTCAGGGCGATCTGGAAGTCGATGGCACAGCACAAGACGGGAGCGAAGACCAGCCCATTGTCGACAGCGGATTCGACGCTGCCGCGGGCCAAGCTTCGGGCGAGACCGTCGTCGTCACCATCACCAAGTCAGCAACCGAAGACCTCTTCGACGTCAGCTGGAGCTACCGAAGCGGGGCTGCAACCGGCGCATTCACCGTCACGAACGAGTCGCTGTACGATGCAACAGATGTTTACGGCGTCATCCAATACAACGGCCCGACGAACTCGGTGAACATCGATAGTTTCGCCCTCGATTACACGGCCGTAACAGAGCCGGCGACCGTCTTCACGGCTGGCCTTGGAAGCTTGATGGCCCTCCTGCGACGCAGGCGTAGCCTGGCGTAGACCACCCGTCGCGCGGGCTTGGCAGCCAGGCAAAGGGACCCGTGAGGCTGCTTGCACTCGCCGCGTCCCGGTTGTCCTACAGAACGCCGCCGTAGACCGCGGCGTCGCCGAGTTGTTCGCTGATGCGGAGGAGCTGGTTGTACTTGGCCACGCGATCGCTGCGGGCCGGGGCACCGGTTTTGATCTGGCCGCAGTTGGTGGCGACGGCGATGTCGGCGATCGTGGCGTCTTCGGTCTCGCCGCTGCGGTGGCTCAGGACGGCCGCGTACTTGTTGCGGATGGCCATGTTAACCGCGTCGAAGGTCTCGCTGAGCGTGCCGATCTGGTTGACCTTCACGAGGATCGCGTTCGCGCAGCCTTCGTCGATGCCGCGCTTGAGGAACTTGGAGTTGGTGACAAACAGGTCATCGCCGACGAGCTGGACGGTGTCGCCGATCTTGTCGGTGAGTGTCTTCCAGCCGGCCCAGTCGTTTTCGGCAAGGCCGTCTTCGATGCTCTTGTTCGGGTACTTCTTACTCCCCACGGCCCAGAGGTTGGCCATGTCGTGGGAGCTGATGATCTATTGCGTGCTGCTGAAGAAC
>JBCDKH010000237.1 GCA_038746835.1 Planctomycetota bacterium
CCGCCGACGCGCTGGAAGCGGCCGGCATCATCGCCAACATGAACGGTGTGCCCAACGACTCGCGCCCGCCACGCCTCACCAGCGGCGTCCGCCTCGGCACCGCCGCTTTGACGACGCGCGGCCTTGTCGAAGACGACATCCACCACGTCGCCAACTTCATCGACCGCGCCTTCGCCGCCGTCGGCGACGACGCAACGCTCGCGAGCCTCCGGTCCGAAGTCTCAGTATTCGCGGGCCGGTTTCCGATGCCGAGCTGAGGGCATGGCACGCGCTGCCGAGCGGTACGAGGATTTTGAGCCCAAAGACCGGGCCTCATGGCGTCGCTGGCTTCAGCGGCATCACGCCAAGTCGGCGGGTGTTTGGCTGATCCGGCTGAAGCAGTCGGCAGGGCCGACGAACATCACGTACGACGAGGCATGCGAGGAGGCCATCTGTTTTGGCTGGGTCGACTCCCTGCCGCGGAAGCTGGACGAGACGCGGAGCAGGCTGCTCGTCACGCCGCGTAAACCCGGCAGCGGCTGGTCGAAGCCGAACAAGGATCGCGTGGCGAAGCTCGAGGCTGCCGAGCTGATGACGCCTGCCGGGCGGGCCGTCATCGACGCTGCCAAGGCCGACGGAAGCTGGACCAAGCTCGACGCGGTCGAGCGGCTGGACGTTCCTGGCGACCTCGCCGCCGCGCTCGATGATCACGACGGTGCCCGTCGCGAGTGGGACGACTTCCCGAGATCGGTCAAGCGCGGGATCCTGGAGTGGATCCTCCAAGCGAAGAAGGCCGAAACGCGCGCCAAGCGTGTGGCCGAGACGGCAAGCAAAGCGGCCATCGGCGAGCGGGCGAATCAGTGGCGATCGAAGACGCGGACGTAGGCGTCATCGGTCGCCAGCTCCCGATGCGGCAGGGCCGTCAGGTCGTCGAGCGGCAGGTTGACCATCGAGTGGTCGGCGTCCCAGACGTAGATCAGGGGCAGGCTCGGTGGGCGACGCCAGTCGTTGGGGGCCCAGAAGTAGGGGTGACGCGCGACGTCGGCGGCGAAGTCGGTCCAGGGGTTGTCGCCGACGACGTGGGCGTCGGGGTGCTCGCGGCGAAGGGTCTCGACCACGTCGACGACGGTGCGCTGGTGGTCCAGCAGGCGGTGCGGTCGAAAGGCGATCGCCATCTGCACGGCGGCAAGGCCGGCTAAGGCGGCGGCGAGGCGGGGCGTCCACGACGGGCGGACCATGATCAACGCGGCGACGATGAGGCCAGACATGGCGAACGGCCAGGGCGACCAGCCGTCGAACCAGATGCCCAGCGAGGCACCTCCAGCGACGACCATCGCGACCAGAGCAAGCTGGCGACGCGTCGCGTGGTCGGCATCGGCGAAGGTGGAGATCGCGGCCGCGACGCAAACGGCGGCCCAGGGTGCGGCCGGGAGCAGGAACCGCGCGTAGCCGCCGCTCTCGTGTGTGTTGATCATGAACAGCACGGTCTGGATCGCGATCAGCGACAGCAGCCCGCCCGCGCACAGGAGCAGGCCGGCCAAGGCCGGGCGGTACCGGAAGCGGTCGTCACGCCACCATCGGCGAAGCAGCGCGATCGCCCCGACGACGCCGAGCATGAGCGGCACGATGCCGAAGGCCTGGGCGCCCGCGCCGAGGTAGTGCAGCGGCCCGCCGTAGCCGAGGTGACCAGGATCGCCGCGTCCGGCGAACCGCAGGATCGGCAGCTCCGACAGCGGGTAGCCGAGCGCGGGCTTTGCCAGATTCCAGGCAATTTCCCCGAAAAGCAGCAACGGCAGTGACGACCACGAGCCACGCCACGCCAGCAGGATCGCTGCGGCCGGGAGGAGCAGAATGCCCTCGTGCCGCGTGAGCGGAACGAGCGAGAGCACGAGCGCTGCCCGTCGCGGGCGATCGCTCGCGAGGAGCCAAGTCCCCGCGATCGTGTAGAGGCCGGCGGTGGTCTCGGTGAGTGTCGTGTAGCCGAGCCGGAGGTAGAGCGGCATCGCAAGGAGCGCGACCGGAGCGAGCCAGGAGTAGCGATTTTCAAGGACAATCGTCGCTGTTTTCCACGTGAGCCATGTCGAGGCCGCGACGATGACGATGGTCAGCAGGCGACACGCGAAGAGGCCCTGCGCTGGCGTGCCGAGCCAGGCGACCAGGGCATAGGGCACCGTGAACCCCGGCCGGCCCCAGTCGTCGGCGAGGTACATCGGGTACGTCCACGACCACCGAGCCATGAGGTAGTGCGTGACGTCGTCGTCTTCGATCACGCCATCGCTGAGAAACGCGAGCACAACCAGGGCGGCGAGGACCAAGGCGACCCATGCCAACGCCAGCGGCGGCATGCGGGCGGGGACGTGAAGGTCGGACGCAACGCTCAAGGCGGACCACCATCGCGGAGCAGCGGCCGACGTCAACCCGGAGCGCTACCGCGTCGCATCCAACCGACGATCGGCCTTGGCCGGCCTGACCGGGCGTAGGTTTGGACGTGGCGACCGTCGTGCTGTGCCAGGGCTTCTTCGGCCGGTTCTTCGAGCTGGCGGCGGACGGCATCGGGCCGGTGCGGGTGCCGTCGATCCGCTACTTCGGCGGCATCAAAGAGATCCTCGAGGCCGACGGCCATCGCGTGCTGACGCCACAGACGCATCCGTCGGCCAGCATCGTCCGCCGGGCGACACAAATCCGCGATTTCCTGGGGAAAGAGCTGCATTCTGACGAACGCGTCCTCCTCGTCGGGCACAGCATGGGCGGGCTCGACTGCCGGCATCTGCTGACGCACCTTGGCGGCGACCGGTACGTCGACGCGCTCCTCACCGTCGCCACCCCGCACCAAGGATCGGCCGTCGCGGACTTTTGCGAGCGGCACCTCGAACAACGCGTCGGTTTCTACGGAATTTTGAACAAAACCGGCCTCAACGTCGAAGGGGCCGTCGATCTCACACGTGCCAAGGCCCAGGCGTTCAACCGGGAGACGCCCGACTGCCCGGGCGTCCGCTACTTCAGCATCAACACACGCACGCCGGTGGCGAAGATGAAGCCGTTCCTCCGGCCGGGCGGGGGCGTGCTGACCCGCGAGGAAGGGCCCAACGACGGGCTCGTCTCCGCCACGTCGGCCATCTGGGGCGAGTTACTGACGACCTGGCCGCTGGACCACTTTTCCACGCTCGACAAGCGCTGGCGGGCGGCAACGACCTCGGCCGCGCCGCTCTGGCGGGACGCGATCCGCGAGGTGCAGCGTCGCCTAAGTGCTTAATTGTCAAAGAGCAAGGCCGCCGGCTGCGGCTCGGGTCTCGGTGCTGGGCGATGGGCACGAAGCCTGGCGTGCTTCCACGCCCAGCGGGTCGCGGCATCGGGCTCGACGGGTCCGTCGAGCCGCTCCGTGGCGAACGCTGCATCGAGGTCGAGCATCGACTGCCGCAGCTTGGCCGTCTGGAGGAGCACGAAGGCCGTTGTGATCGAGCCGTCCGCCCACCCCGTCGGCGACTGGTGATCGGCAAGCCAACGCAGCGCCCGAGCCGATGCCTCGGGTGAGCGATCGGCCAAAGCCCGTATGGCCAAAGCGGTCTTGGCGGCCACGGCAGCGGCGTCGTCACCCGGCTCGGCAAAGCTGCCGTCGCGCGCCTGGGCCCAGGTGAGCGTCTCGCTCAGTTCGCGTGCGAAGGGCGTGTCGGGCTGCCCCAGCTCTCTCAGGCGGATCAGGCCGAAGGCGGCGGCGGTCACTCGTCCGGGGAGTCGCTGGTCGAGGGCGAGACGGCCTTCCGCTCGTCCGGCGACGAGCTCGCGGACGAGCTCGCGATGACGGCCGGTCTGCCAGAGACGACAAAGTTTTGCAACGGTGAGCATGATCGTCGGCCCGGCAACCGCGCCGGTGGGATCACGATAACGTACATCGACCGAACGAACAAGTCCCTAATTGGGTATCGGCCCGTACGCCGCGACGACCGCCGCCAACCTCGTTCTTTCCGTCCGGCGACCCGCTAGCGCTCAAGTCTGTACGAACACTGAGGAGCCGTCTCGCTCACTTCGACTTTTGCAGCTTCATGCGATATGCCGCGACCAGTTCTGCCGCCGCGGCGAGGCTGGCGGCGATGATCGGGTGGTTTGACTCCGGCGGCAGCAGCTCGACCTCGGCGATCCCGGCTTCCGTCGCCGCGGCGAGCACGTTGAGCGTGCCGATCGTGTTGACCCGGTAGCTCCACTCCGGCCGATCGGTGTCGGCGACGAGGGCAGCGTGCATGATCTTCGACGCACCCGCCGCCGCGTCACGAAGCGCATGCTCATCCATCACATCGGCCACGCGGAGCGGATCGCGGTTTGCCAGGGCCCGAGCAAGCGACGCATTAGAAGAGAGATTGTCGAACAGGAGGTTCCGTCCATTGCTATCACGCACACGAGATGCTGCCCGATCTGCAAAGGCACCAGTAATTAGTGTGAAGTTCGATTCGAACTTTGAATGAGTATACAGGCAATCCGTAGTGTTCGGAATAGAAGACAGCTCATGCGATTCCATTAATCGTAATAAAAGCTTATTGCGTCCATCGGCGGTGCGGAGTCCAAAGTGATATTCCCGCTCATCCGAGTGAAAACCATCGATCGTCGAAAGCTTTGGATCGAGATCGTCGAGGGCGTACCAGTAGACGCGGTCCGCCGGCGCGCCGAGGGCGTCGACGAACGTGCGAGCTTGGGCCAGCTCGTCGTGTCGCCACGTGCTGTAGCCGCACTCGGTGATCCAGATGTTGACGTCCGGGCGGCCGCACCAGTCGAGGCGTTCGCGGAGCCGTTGGACGCGAATCGGCCAGCCTTCCCAGTAGAACTCGAAGCTGAATGGGAAGCCGTGCACGCCGACGGCGTCGAAGTGTTCGAGCGACCCGTAGTCGTGGAGCATCGACAAGAAGTTCGGGTCGGCGTTGGCAAGGCCGCCGAGGAGGGTCTTCTTGCCGAAGGTGCGCGACCACTTCGCTGCGTGGCCGACCATGTCGCTGAAGTGTCGGTGGTCGCTGTCGACGGCGGCGTGCCACTCGCGGTGGGTGTCGGGCTCG